>NZ_JBMDXT010000269.1:0-2210 GCF_048594475.1 Nakamurella sp.
GCCGATGCCGCCCCGGCTCCGCACGTGCTCGAGGGTCCAGTCCGGGGGGGGCGCCGCGCCGGCCCCCGCCCCGACCGCGACCGACAGCCGCTCCTGGGCCAGGTTGGCCGAGAGCTGCGCGAATCCCGACCCCGGCGCCCCGAGCAGGTTCGCCGCGGGTACCCGGGCGCCCGCGAAGAACAGCTCGGCGGTGTCCTGGGCGTGCAGGCCGACCTTGTCCAGCTTGCGTCCGCGCTCGAAGCCCGGCGTGCCCCGCTCGACCACGACCAGGCTCAGCCCGCGGTGCGGGTGCGGGCCGGTGCGCACCGCGACGATGACGAGGTCGGCGTTGATCCCGTTGGTGATGTAGGTCTTCGACCCGTCGACCACGAGGTGGTCGCCGTCGCGGACGGCCCTGGTGGCGATCCCGGACAGGTCCGACCCGGTGCCCGGCTCGGTCATGGCGACGGCCGTGATCGTCTCGCCGGTGACGACGCCGGGCAGCCATCGGGCCCGCTGCTCGGGCGACCCGCTCAGGAGGTAGGGCAGGCAGACGTCGGCCTGCAGGGCGGGGCCGAGGACGGCGGACGCGACGCCGAGCCGGTGGGCCTCCTCCATCAGGATCATGTTGAACCGGAAGTCGGTGACCCCGGACCCGCCGTGCTCCTCCGGCACGCCGGACCCGAAAACCCCCAGCTCACCCAGGTCGGTGAACAGGGGGCGGGGCCCGATGCCGGCCTCCTCCCAGGCGGCCCGGTGGGGCGCGGCGATCCGCTCCAGGCTCTCGCGGATCGCCTGCCGGTAGTCGTCGTGATCCTGGTCGAAGATGACCCGCCGCATCGCCGGTCCCCTTTCGTTCCTGCCGTCCCGTCCCGGCCGCACCGGTTCCGACCCGAGTCGCGGTGTGATGTCATGCCCGGATGGCCGTCCCGGACCCGTCCACGATCCTGGAGCTGCCGGACGTCGACGCCTGGGACGCCTGGCTGTCAGCCAATCACGACCGGGCCGCGCAGGCGTGGCTGCGGATCGGGCGCAAGGGCGCGGACGTCCCCCTGCTCGGCATCGCCGACGCGCTGGACGCGGCCCTGTGCTGGGGCTGGATCGACGGGCAACGTCGCGGCCTGGACGGCGTGTCGTTCCTCCAGCGGTACTGCCCGCGGCGCCCGCGCAGCGCCTGGTCCCAGATCAACGTCGGCAAGGTCGAGGCGCTGGTGGCAGCCGGCCGGATGCGGCCGCCGGGCCTGGCCCAGGTGAACGCGGCTCGGGCCGACGGCCGATGGGCGGCCGCCTACGAACGGCAGGCCACGGCCGAACCGCCGGCCGATCTGATCGCGGCGCTGGCCGCGGATCCGGCCGCCCGGGCCGCGTTCGACGGGCTGGGGCGCACCGAGCGTTACCTGATCATCATGACGCTGGCCAAGGCCCGCACGCCGGCCGCCCGGGCCCGGGTGCTCGCCGGTGCGGTCGACCGGCTCGCCGGGCGGTGACCGGCGCCCGCTCACGACGCCAGGGCTGCCCTCGACCCGCGTTCGTCCGCGGCCGGTCCGACCACCGAAGACCGGCGCTCGCTCCGCGGGCGCAGTGCTTCACTCGATGCGGGAGGCGAGCCGGACCCGAACTCGTGCTCGCCCGTCCCGGTCGGCGCCCTGCTCTACACCGGAACCGCAGTCACCACGACGTTGTCGTCGTACTCCGCGCGCACGGCGTCGTACGGACCGCCGCAGGTGATGAGCACGAGCCGGGCCGCGCCGTGCGCGTCGCCGAAGACCTCGGGTGGGAGCCCGCCCGCCTTGGCGTACGTCCGCCGTTCGGTCACCCGGTAGGTGACGGTCGCCCCGCCGGCGACCCCGACCACGATCTCGTCGTCCGGCTGGATGTCCTTGAGGTGGTAGAAGACTCCCCGGCCCTGCGGGGTGTCGATGTGCCCGTCGATGACCGTCGTGCCGGCGGCACTGCCCGCCAGCACGCTGCCCGTCCACCAGCCCAGGCGGTTGCCGTCGTCCGGCACCTGCAGCTCACCGTCCTTCAGACCGACCGGGTCGACCGGGGCCTGCACGCCGAGCCGGGTCAGATGCACGGTCGTCGGGACGCCGACGGGCACGGGCGGCCGGGTGGCGGCCACGGATGCGGGCGCCGCGGCGGTCCCGGACGGGTCGGCCGCGGCGGGTGCGGTGGCGGCCGGCGCGGCCGGCGCCGGCGCGGTGGCGGGGGCCGCGCGCGGCGCTGCCCCG
>NZ_JBMDXT010000027.1:0-13855 GCF_048594475.1 Nakamurella sp.
ACTCGTGCTCGCCCGCGATCTCCGTGACCATCCGCACCGCCCGCTGCTTGAGCTCCTGCGGGTACCGCCTCGTTGAATCTCCCGGCATGACTCCAACCTTCCCAAGCTCTGGAGTCTCCGGACATGCCGGGGGGATTCACCTGCAGCTTTACGACATGAGCAGTGTTGGTTCCGGACCCAACAGCGTTCACGCCGAACAGGTCGCTAGACAGCGCTGCGCCGGCCAACCCGGGCCGGCGCAGTCTCAGTTCCAGTCTCAGTTGCCTACGTTCCCTGATGTCCCCGAGAGTCCTCTGATCCGCATTTCACCTGGTCAGAGCCTATGACGACCGCCGGCGAACATGGGTTGGCCGACTTGGAAAGCGTGTTGGGTTAACGCCCTCGGGGGTTCGAATCCCCCATCCTCCGCCAGCTTGACCAGCACCGATCGGTGCGCGACCCGGGTCCGGAACCCCTCGCTCGGACCGCGCCGACCGCGACCACCCGCCGGCCGGCGACGCCGTGGTTGCGCGGGGCTTCGGTCCTTGCCTCGAAGGCCATCACCCCGGTCCGGCGGCGTTCCGTCCGGCCCCCACCCGAGGACGAGCGCGACCTCGATGGTGCAGCTCATCGGGCTGGTGACGGGACGTCCGCGGGGGGCACGGCCCGCAGCTCCACGTCCGAGGCGTCCACGAAACAGTATCCGTCGACGTTGGGTTGGTACTCGACGCCGCCCCCGCCGGATCCGGCCGGGCGGATGTCCTTGGCCCCCTGGGCGAAGACCGGCCAGTCGAACTGGCGCAGGTAGTCGTAGGTCCTGGCGTCGGCAGCCTTGCCCTGGACGTCCCCGCTGCCCGGGCGCTTCGCCGAGAACGAGAGGACCGGCTCGAAGGGAAAGTGCATCTTCCGTCGGCCTCCGCGCGAGAACGTGTAGAAGTCGCGCGTCTTGTAGATCAGCCCGCTCGCGGCCACCGTGCCCAGGCTGCGCCCGCTCGTCTGCTGATCGCGCTTCAGTTCGGCGTCGCTGTTGTCGAAACAGGTCTGATAGACCTTCGTGAGCATCTCCGACGCCTTCTGATCGACCTGCTGGACGTAGTCCTTCTTCTTGAAGTCCCAGACGTAGGCCCCCCACTGTTTGCCGTCGTCGGTCGCCTCGATCGGCGGCCGTTTCTGCTCGTCCTGCGCCCCCCGGGCATCGAAGAGCAGCTTGTGGAAATCGTTCAGGTTCACGGCGTTGAACATCAGCTTCGACACCGCCATCTGCTGATCCGCGGAGGTCACCGAGGTGATCACGATCCGTGGGTGCGCCGGCACCTCCATTGTGTCGATCTTCTCGCCCGCCATGATCTTGTTGATCACACCGAGATCGGTCACCGCCGGGTTGAGCGGATTGTCGTCGTCGTCCAGGAGTTGAACGCCCGGGTTGGCCCCGACGTCCTGCCACCACTGCAACTTCATGAGGCCGCGGAGTTCTCTCTTGACGGCCCGCACCTCTGCGGCCGCCATTCCGGCTCTGATGTTGGCCCACGTTTCCAGAACCATCCGAACGACTTCGAGCGCGGCCATCGCGCCGGCGCCGACCCGCGCTCCCTGCCGGACGTCGCCGCCGGGCCCCCTCGGGATGCCCGCCCGTCCTTCGCTCGCGGCATGGACCATCGACTCCGCCTGCATCTGCTTGGCCAGAGCACTCATCGACGCCATCGCCATCCGGTTCTCCCGTTTGGCCCTGGCCGCCTCTTCACTCATCTTGGACAGTTCGACCTGCATCTTCTGCAAGTTGCTCATCTCCGTCCGCCAGGCCTCCCGGACCGTCTCCAGCACCTTGGCCGACCCCATCAGTTGCACGGCCTCGCGGTAGGCGTTTCCCTGCTGCGCCTTCAAGCCGGTCATAGCGACCGGGTCCTGCTTGAGCACGGCGTCGGTCATGCCGAGGGCCAGCTCGTAGACCCGGCCGGCGGATTCCATCATCGCGGAGTTGAAGTTCACCGAGCGCTCGAATTCGCCGAGCCGCTCGGCCTTCATCATCTCGGTGCTGCCGAGCTTCTCCTCGGCCGTCCGGCAGCCGGCCGGGTTGAAGGTGGCGTTGAATCCACCGCTGGCCTTGACCGCGTCCGCCGCGGCGGTCCACCAGGCGTTGGTGGCCTCCACCCGGGCCGCATCCTCCTTGCCGAGCTGATCGAGCAACCCCCGGGCCGACTTCGCGATCTCCGGCGAGCCGGTCGCCTCGGCGGAGGCGATCTGGATCTCCAGGGCCGCCCGCATCTGTTGGACGCCGGAGGCGACCTTGCGGGACTTCATCAATGCCGATTCCGCCAGCTTCATCTTGGACTCGACCTGGGCCTGTTCTTCCGCGGTGAGGGCAAGCGGACTGGCGACACCGCCGGACACCTTCTTGACGCCCGACCCGCCGGACGGGAACAGGACGGTTTCGATGGGGAACCCGGCTGCGTGCAAACAGCGGACGTGGTTGGTCTGCTGCTCAAGTTTCTGCGGCTCGGTCTGCGCGAAAAAGGTGGACGTCCCGTCGCTGGCGTCATAGGCCAGCCGCAGGAATCGCAGATAATTCAGGCCGGCCTCGGTCTTGCGGGTCTCGGTGTTCGCGCCCCCGTGATGGGGCAGTTCGAACTCCTTGAGCTGGCCCTCGCCGAAGATGTACGGCATCGCGGTCGGATGGATGTAGTCGAACATCTTCATCACCGTGCTGGGCTCCGAGTCGGCGGTGTAGACCCGGACTTCGCCGGTGAGCAGGTCACGCACGATCGAGACCGGACTACCGGCGTTGGTCGACCGCTTCGTACCCCCACCCGACAGCCCGCCATGGGCAGGGGCCCATCGCAGGTCGGTGCCCTGGAGCGCGCCGGACACTTCGCGATGGACGTGAAGACCTTCGCCGGTCACGTCGATCTCGACGACCTGCTTGCGGACCGCGTTGATCCGCACGGCCGCCCATGCCTTCAGCCCGGGGTCGTTCAATTGTTGTTTGGTGATCTGCACCGACGGCTTGGGCATGCCGCAGTCGTTGACCACTGCCTCCAGATCCCACAGGTGGTCGGTGTCGGTGTGCGAGATCTTCACCAGCTCCGGCGTCTTGGCCAGACCGGCGGCGCGGAGGGCGTTGACCGCCGCGGCCGTGACCCCTGTCATGCTCCCGGCGTCGAAAAGCCTGGTCGCGCCGTCGGCCCCGACAAGGATGATCGCGCGCCCCGCCCCCGTCTCGACCAGGTACGTCGTGGAACGCGGGGTGTAGTTCTTACCGACGATCTGCCGGACCTGCAGCCGCGCTGCCGCAGCACCGGTCCCTGACCGGCCGTGCAGGATCACCTTGACCGGGTTGAGGACGAAATCGCCGTGCGGGTATTGCTCGTCCAGCTTCTTCAGATCGGCTTCGGCCATGCTGATACCGATCGCTCGCAGCGCATCACCGGATTTCGAGCCCTTGGGCGCCTCGTCCGGGGTGGCGTTCTCGGGTTTGCCCTGCCGCTGCACCGTCGCGCCGGAGGCAACCGACAACAGGCTCGTGACGGTCGGAACGGTCGATGCCCGGCTCGCGCGGCTTCCGGCCAGAATCGACGAGACGGCCCGGTTGCCCGCTGATCGCTGCAGGCCGAGCACCGGTGCGAGGATCTCGCCGTCTGCCGGGCGCCGGGCGGCGGGCGCGGTCGTCTGCGGCACCGGTTCGTGCTTCCGCTCCACTCATCGAAGGCTAGCCAGGTTTCGCCGGTGCGCCCTTCCCGAAAGGGCAACGCAAGAGGCAACCCGCGGTCCGCTGCCGGCTCGAGCCGCCCCCGTCGCCATTCCTCCGGGGAACCCGACCGCACCAGCGCTCGCACGGCGGCCGCACGCGGCGGGTCACCCGCGCCTGATGGGCGCGGGAGGCCGAGGTGGAATCAGTGGCCACGTCGCCCCCTTCGGCCTGTGGCGGCGTCGACGCGGGCCCGTCCTCGACGCCGTCGGCGACGGCGGTGAAGCCGACCGCGCGGGCCGGGCTGACGATCGCCTTCCTCATCCCGTCTCCCCGGCCTGGAGCGCGATCAGCACCGCTCCGATGTCGCGCAGCCCGGCGAGCACCCCGTGCAGGTGGGCCTGGTCGGCCACGGTGCCGGTGAGGGTGCTGGTGCCGGCGGGATCGTGGGTGATCGCCAGGCCGCCGAGCCGGGCCGACCAGTGCTCGTCCAGGTGGCCCTCCACCCGGATCGTGTACGACCGGCCGGCCGGGTTCACCGCATCGCCCGCGCGGGGCCGGCCGGCTCGCCGGTCCGTGCGGTCGTCGCGTCGCCGGCGCCCCGGCCGAGCCAGAGCGATAGGCCCAGCCCGATCATGGCGATGCCGTTGGGGAAGGCCAGCAGGCGGTAGAACGCGTCGGGCAGCAGCGACAGCACGATGGTGACGACACCGCCGACGGCGAGCAGGGCGCTGGCCCACCGCCACAGCACCCGGGCCCGGAACAGGGCGACACCGAACACCAGACCGCCGAGCAGGTAGCCGGCGTCCTGGATCCGGGCGACCACCGCGTACACCCCCACGTCGCCGGCGGGCGACCGGCCGGTGGCCACCGCGATCATGTCGTCGACGGCCGCCGGGTCGGTCCCGGCGAACAGCGGCAGGACGAACGCCGACGCGAACGCCGTCCCGGCGATGCACAGGTAGCCCGCGGACAGCACGACGTACCCGATCAGTCCCGGCCACCCGTTGCGCCGGATCTGGCTCAGGTACATCCCGGTGATCCCGACCAGCGCGAACACGGCCATCAGGAACTTGAGCGTGCTGCGGACGACCACCTCGGTGGTCCCGACGGACGCGGCGTCCAGGTGCGGGTGCCCGATCTGCACCCCGATGAACAGGGTCCCGGCGACGACGGCGGACAGGCCGGCAGCGGCGACGAGGCCCCGGGCGGTGACGGTCATGGTGATCCTTCCGAGCGGCGGCGGGCCGGATGCCCGGCCGATGTCCGCCGACGGTAGGAACGGACCGGGTGAGACCGCGTCACCGCATGATGTGATCCGCGGGGTGATTGCCGCGCGCGCCGGACCGGGACAGCAGGCCGCGGTCGGCGGCGCGGGCCACCGCGGCCCGCCGGGTGCTCACGCCGAGCTTGGCGAAGATGCGCTTGGTGTGGGTGCGCAGGGTGTTCACCGAGACGAACAGGGTGCGGGCGATCTCCGGCCCGGTCAGCTCCGTCGCCAGGAGCCGCAGCACCTCCAGCTCGCGCGGGCTCAGCTCGTCCGCGCCGCCGGGGGCCGGCCCGGACGGTTCGCCCGCCGGCGCACCGTCGGCTCCGGACGCGGAACCGCCGCGCCGGGCGGGCTCGCGGGCCGCGGCCTGCAGCTGAGGGGCCAGGGTGCGCACCGGCGGCGCCGCCGAGCCGGCGGTGCGCCGGAGCAGCGCCAGGACCGGCTCCCCCTCGTCCAGGAACAATCGGCGGTAGCCGGCCGGCATCCCACCGGTCAGGGCGGCGGCCAGGTCGACCGCCGCGGCGTCCGGATCACCGGCCGCGTCCCGCGCGACGGCCCGGACGAGCCGGATCTCGACCACGCTGCCCGGACGCTCGCCCGCGGCCGCGAGCAGCCGGTCGAGCAGCACGATCGCGTCGGACGCCCGGCCCTCGGCGATCAGCACCCGGGCCAGCGTCAGCCACGCGTCCTCGGTCAGGTAGCGGGGCGGCTCGTCGGCCGGGGGTGCATGGTCGCGGGCCCAGGCCCGGGCCGCGTCGAGCCGGCCCCGCGCGAGGTCGAGCCGGGCCCGCGCGGCGGCGGCCGGCCGCACGTCGGGGAAGTAGCCGGGCCGGAATCGTGACGCCGCCCGGTCCAGCAGCTCCGCCGCTCCGTCCAGGTCACCGGCCGCCCGGCGCAGCCCGGCCGCCGCCACGTCGGCCCGGAACCGGTTCTCCGGCAACGATGCTCGCGGGCCAAGGTCGGCCGCCCGGTCCAGCCGGCGCTGCGCCGCGGTCAGCCGGTTCTGCTCCCGCAACACGTCGGCCAGGCCGACGTGCAGGTCACCGGTGGAACTCAGCGCGGGGCCGTCCGGCCGGTCGGCGACGGCCAGCGCCTGCTCGTAGAGCCGGCCGGCCTCGTCGGGTCTGCCCTGCGCCAGCACCATCTGGGCCAGGACGACGGTCGCGCCCAGCTCGTCGGTGACCTTGCCGGCCGCCCGCAGGTGGCCGACCGCGTCCGTGAAGGTGGTGACCGCGGTGGCCAGATCCCCGCGGGCCCAGGCGGCCAGCCCGAGGAATCCGGCGGCTGCGCCGCGCGCGCCGTGGTCGTCGGGCGGGGCCAGGGTCAGCGCCCGTTCGGCGTGGGCGACGGTGCCGGCGACGTCACCGCGGGCCTGCGCGACCGCGGCGCGGTACACCGCGATCATCGCCGGCAGGCCCCGCCATTCCGTGGCCCGGGCGGGACGCCAGGGGTCGAGGCCGGGTACCTCCGCCGGCGCGGACAGCGGCGGTGGCGCGGGCAGCAACGGTGGCGTTGACCGCGACGGTGGCGCGGACAGCGGCGGCGGCGTTGACCGCGACGGTGGCGCGGACGGCGCCAGGGAGGGGGACGGCGGCGTGACGGGCGCCGACGGCGGAGCGGGTACGGCTGCCGAGGCGGCCGCGTCCAGCCAGGCCTCCACCTCATCCGGCCGGCCCTCCGCCAGCCGGGCCCAGGCCTGGGCCGCGGCGAGCAGCGGGCGGTGCCGCTTCTCGTCGTCCGGAAGCGCGGCGAGCCAGTCGCGCATCGTGCGGTCGTGCCGGAGCCGCCGCAGCTCGGGCAGCGCCAGTTCCATCAGATCCCCGGCCAGCTCGGGGTCCGGCGCGGCGAGGGCGTGCGGCACCGCGTCGGTCAACAGTCCGGCGGCGGCGTACCAGCGGGCGGCCGCCCGGTGCAGCGTGCCCACCCGGGCCGGGCCGGCCGCGTGCAGGCGGGCCCGCAGCGCCTCGGCGAAGAGGTGATGGTAGCGATACCAACCGGTGTCGCGGTCCAGGGTGACCAGGAAGACGTTGCCCCGATCCAGCGCGTCCAGCATCGCCGCCGCGTCCGCCCGGCCGGTCAGGGCGTTGCCGAGGTCGGCGGTCACCTGCTCGAGCACCGAGGTGTCGAGCAGGAAGTCGCGGACCGCCGGGGGTTGCCGGTCCAGCACCTCCTCGACCAGGTAGTCGAGGACGAACCGATGACTGCCGGCGAAGGCGTCGACGAAAGCCGAGACGGGGTCGGTTGTTCCGTGCGCCCCGCCCACGGTCCCGGCGGCCGGCCCGGGCGCCGTCCCGCTGCCCGGCGACGCGGGGACGGACAGCGCGGCGAGCTGCAACCCGGTCGCCCAGCCCTCCGTCCGCGCGCCCAGGGCGGCGACCTGAGGTGGCGTCAGACCCAGCGCCATCACCTCGTTGAGGAAGGACTCCGCCTCGGCTGCAGTGAAACGAAGTTCGTCGGAACGGATTTCGACCAACTCGGCCCGAGCCCGCAGGCGGGCCAAGGGCAGTGGCGGATCTGCTCGGGTGGTCACGGCGAGAGTGACGCGGGGCGGGAGATTGTCCAGCAGGAAGGTCACCGCCTCATGGACCTCCGCGCCCTCGACGAGGTGGTAGTCGTCGAGGGCGATCACGGTGGTGCCGGCGCGCAGGTCCAGCTCGTTGATCAGGCTGACCAGCACGTCCTGGGGAGCGGGGGCACCCGCGGCGAGCTGGGCGCGGGCCGGGTCCCCGACCTCCGGGGCGGCCATCCCGATCGCCGCGACCAGATCGGTCAGGAACCGGTGGACGTCGCCGTCGGCCGGGTCCAGCGCGAGCCAGACGACGGTCGCATCGACCAGCGCGGGCGAGGTCAGCCACTGGATCAGCAGGGTGGTCGTGCCGAAGCCCGCGGGCGCCGAGACCAGGACGAGCCGCGGCGACGAGGCCGCCGCCGCGGCCAGGCTCTCGACCAGCCGGTCCCGCGGCACCAGCGCCCGCCGGCGGGCGGGCACCCGCAGTCTGGTGGCCAGGACCGGCATGGCGTCAGCGTAGGGGTCGGCCCGCCCGGGCCGCTCCACCTCCTCGTCGGGGGACGTCGCCCGTCGCGCGGGCGGCGCCGGGCGAAGACTCGAGCCCGCTGGGCGGCCGCCGGTTGTCAGTCGGGCCGGGCGAGACCTGCGTGGCCCCGTTCAAGACGCCTCCTCCGACGGACGCGCCACCCAGTGAAGCCCGGAACCCGCTGAGCGGGCGCACGTCTTCACTCGCGCCGGGCCACGAGCCAGCCCCACCGAGCCGAACCCGCCGCCCGACCCGGGTGGAGCCACCCAGTGAAGGTCCGAGCCCGCTGAGCGGGCACAACTCTTCACTCGAACCGGGCGAAGACCCGCGCCGCCCAGTTCGACACGCCTCCCCGGACGGACGCGCCACCCAGTGAAGGTCCGAGCCCGCTGAGCGGGCACAAGTCTTCACTCGGGCCGGGCGAAGACCCGCGCCGCCCAGTCCGAGACGCCTCCCCGGACGGACGCGCCACCCAGTAAAGGTCCGAGCCCGCTGAGCGGGCACAAGTCATCACTCGAGCCGGGCCACAAGTCAGCCCCCACCGAGACGAACCCACCGCCCGACCGGGGTGGAGCTTCTGAGCGAAACGAAGACCCGCGCCGCCCAGTTCGAGACGCCTCCCCGACGGACGCGCCACCCAGTGAAGGTCCGAGCCCGCTCAGCGGGCACACGTCTTCACTCGAGCCGGGCCAGGAGCCAGCCCCACCGAGACGAACCCGCCGCTGCGACCGGCCGCGCCACCGACCCCGCAGTCAGCAGGCCAGGTCCGAGAGCTCCCCCGTCGGCACGGCGATCCAGCCTTCCTCGGCGGCGATCTCGGCGTCCGCCGGAGCCGGCCGGGTCACTGCCCCGAGCAGGGACGCTCGGGCGACGAGCGCGCAGACGACCGCGTCGAGGGCGTCGTCCGAGCGGATCAGCAGATCCCGATCGTCGTCGGCCACGGTCAACCACGGCGCCGCGCCCAGCAGTGCGCGGACCAGCTCGCGGCGGGCCGGTCCGTTGGCCGCCCG
The DNA here is from genome assembly GCF_048594475.1 of Nakamurella sp. Taxonomy (NCBI): domain Bacteria; kingdom Bacillati; phylum Actinomycetota; class Actinomycetes; order Nakamurellales; family Nakamurellaceae; genus Nakamurella; species Nakamurella sp. Next base: position 8,977 of record NZ_JBMDXT010000027.1, read on the forward strand.
CTTGTACGCCCGCGACGGCAGACCCCAGTGGCGCAGGGCGGCCGCCGGGTAGGTCTCGACCACCGCGCCGCGCCCGGCCCGATCCACGTCGAGCCCGCGCCCGGCCAGCGCGGAGAGCAGGCCGGCGGCCCGCAACGCGGGGTGGGCGATCCGGTCGGCGGCGACACTGAGCGGCCGATCCCCACCGTGCCAGCACACCAGATCGGTCCGCCGGTACACGATCGCCGTCCGGTCCGGCACCGAGTCGACCTCGGCCAGTTCGATCGCGCCCCTCCGCTGCCGGTTCAGGAAGTCGATGAAGGCGACCGGCCAGCCCAGCGGGCAGTCGATGCCCGTCCGGTCCGCGCCGGCCACCAGATCGAGCAGGTCGCCGTCCTCGACGCCCAGCCGGACGCCGGCCAACCGGGCGCCGCCGCCCGACCAGACGACCACGGCGCTCGCGGTGGCCGCCGGCGAGGCCGCGAGATCGATTCCGGCGGTGATGATCGGGGGCCTCCGGGGGATCCGTCGGGACGGCCGGCGGGCCGGGGCCGGGCGAGATCCGCACCAGCGGCCGTCCCGCACGACCGGCGTCGTCGGACCGGCGCGGCCCCGGGCCGGGTCGGGCCCGGGACGGGCGAGATCCGCACCAGCAGCCATCCTGGACTGCTGGTGTGGATGTCGTCGAACCGGCGCTGCCCGGGGCCGGGGCGGCGACGCCACCATTGAACACCGCGGACACCGCCCCACGACGCGCATCGGACGGCCGACCGGGTCGGATCCCGAGGGTGAGCGGCCGCGCTCCCGAACCGGGACCCCCAGCCGGCCGCAGGCAACAGGCCGGCGGAAAAGCAACAGGCCGGCGGAAAGGCAACACGCCGGCCGGCTGGAAGCACCACGCAGGCCGGCATGAAAAGGCCGCCGGAGGCCGGCCTACTGCTCCGCGGTGAGCCGCAGCGCCAGCACCGGGCAGGCCGCGGCGGCCGCCTTCGCCCGGCGGACCAGCGCCGGGGGGACGGGACCGCCGGGCAGGATCGGGTATCCCCACTCATCCAGCGTGATCGCCTCGGGCAGCTCGTCCGCGCACAACCCGTGGGCCCGGCAGGCGATGGGGTCGACGCGCAGCGTGCGGGCCTTCACGACCGCCTCTCGACAGGAACGGCCGCGGCCGCGGTGAGCGGCACCGCCGTCGACGCCCGGCACGGGCGGCCGGCCAGGTGCTGCTCCAGGTGACCGGGCTCGGTGGCGACGGCGGCCAGTGCCTTCGTGACGAGACCGACGGTGCCGTCCGGATGGCCGCAGGCGCCCCGGCCGTCGACGGCCGGCAGGCGGCGGCGGAGCCGGCCCATCGCGGACCGGTCGCCGGCGACCAGGCCGGCCAGGTCGTCCGCGATCGCCGGCAGGCCGAACATGCAGGGCCCGCACTGCCGCGCCCCGGCCTGCGCCTGGTGGGCGACGATGCGGGCGGTCTCGGCCAGCACGCAGGCCCGTGGCGGGAGCACGGTGATCGACCCGACGCCGCGCGCCGCGCCGGCGGCCCGCAACTCGTCGGAGTCGAAGCCGACGCCGGACGACCGGCCCAGGTCCAACCACCCGCCGGCGAGGCCGCCGACCAGTGCCCATCCGGCCGGCGCCGCCCCCGCGCACGCCAGGACGTCACGCACCGGCGTCCCGGTGGGCACCTCGATCACCCCCGGCCGGGGCACGGCCCCGCCGATGGTGACCAGGACGGTGCCGGGCTCGGCCGGCGACCCGATCGCCGTGAACCATTCCGGGCCGAACCGAGCGAGCAGCGCCAGCTGGGCCAGGGTCTCGGCATTGGCCACCAGGGTCGGCCGGCCGTCGACGCCACTGCGCCAGATCGGCGCGAGCCGGCCGGCCGGGCGCGCGTCGCCGGTGTTCAGGAAGCGGACCAGGGACGATGCCTCGGACGCCAGGTACCGGGCCGGAATCACGACGGGCTCGACCGGGACGGCCGGCGCCGGCCGCTGGGGCAGGGCCCGGCTCAGTGTCCGCAGCACCGACGATCCCTCGTGGCCGGCGAGCAGCACCCGGTCGGCGCCGACGGCCGCGGCCGCGACGAGGGCGCCGTCGATCACCAGATGCGGCGAGCGGTCGATCAACACGGCGTCCTTGGCCGAGGTCGGATCACCCTCACAGCAATTGGCCACCACCACCGCCGGCAGGCGCGATGCCGCCACGGCGTCGGCCACCGCGGCCAGCTTGCGGGCGGCCGGGAAGCCGGCCCCGCCCCGGCCGCGGAGGCCGGCCGCGTCGAGCGCGGTGACCAGGTCGGCCGGGCGGCGGGCCGGCAGCGGACCGAGCCGCGCGAGGTGGTCGGACCAGGCCGCCGCGGGCCGGCCCGGGAGCAGCCGGCGGTAGTCGGACGGGTCGGGAGCCGCGACGGCGGTGGGCATGTCGATCCTCTCGCGCGGCCCGGTGGCGGTGGCGCTCATCGCCCGACCTCCGACCGGACGCGGGGGTGGACCGTCGACCCGGCGCGGCGGGCGAGCGTGTCCGGGTGCCGGTCCGGACGGAGCCGGTAGCCGAGCGCGACCAGCACGGCGACCACGCAGACCGCGTCGACGGCGAGCATCCAGGACTGCTGCCCATCACCACCGGCCACGCCCCAGCCGTGCAGCAGGGCGATCGGCCACATCGCGTAGGCGCTCAGGTGCACCCCGCGCCAGACCGGCAGCGGCAGGTGCCGGCGCAGCGCGCTGGTCAGCCCGATGGCCAGAATCAGGTCGACCGCGACCGTGCCGAGACCGACCCAGAACGGGTCGTACCCGGCGGCGAACGGGACGACCACGTCCCACCAGGTGATGTCGACGTACCCGTCGATGATCGCCGTCACGATGTGCACGGTCAGGAACGCCATGGCCACGAGGGACAGGGAGCGGTGCAGCCGCTGCAACCCGGCCCGTGGCAGACCGCCGAGGCCGGCCCGGCCCGCGGTCAGGATGCCGAGGACGACGGCGGCGGTGAACAACACCAGGGTCACCGCCCCCGTGGCCCGGCTGGCGTACCAGAGGATCTGCGCGTCCATCAGCTCGTCACCTCCGGGTGGGGCCAGTCGGCGACCGGGCGGGTGGTTCCGTCGACGTCGACCAGCAGGGCGGGCAGGTGCCGTTCGGCCAGCCAGGCCGGGGCCGCGTCGCCCAGGACGATCGCGGCGGTGGCCGCCGCGTTCGCGTCCACGCACGACGCGGCGGCGACGGACGCCGTGCGCCACCGGGAATCGGGATTGCGCCCGGTGCGGGGATCGATGATGTGATGCCGCCAGCCGGCCGCGGTCGGCCAGCGTCGGGTGGTGGTCGACGAGGTGGCCAGGCCGCCGGACGTGATCGACACCGTCTGGTGGCCGGCCGCTCTCGCCCGGTGGTCGTCGGCCACCGCGATCCGCCAGCCGCCGTCCGGGGCCGGGCCGGCCACCGCCAGGTCGCCGCCCAGGCCGACCAGCACGCCGCCGCCGACCCTTTCGGCGATCCTGGCCACGGCCTGGTCCGCCGCGAACGCCTTCGCGGTCGCCCCGAGGTCGATGCCGACACCGGGCGGCACGGTGAGCCGGGCGGCGGCCGGATCGTGATCGAGCCGGTCCCAACCCGGAACCGGGCCGCCGGGCGCGATGCCCGCATCCGACCGCCCGCCGGCCAGGGCCCGGTCGAGCACGGCGGCGATGTCCCGGTCGTACCCGGCCGCGACGACGGCCGCGGCCACGGTCGGATCGACCAGGCCGCCGGTGGCCGACGCGATCCGCAGGGCGGCGGCGAGCACCGCGTTGAGCGTGGCGGACAGGGTGACCGGGCGGCCTGGGCGGGCCAGGAGCCGGTTGATCTCCGAATCGGGCCGGAACCGGCTGCAGGCCGCCTCGACCTCGGCCAGGACGATCCGCAGCTCGGCCTGCGCCGGCGTCAGGCGGTCCCCGTCGGTGACGACCAGGGTCGCGGTGGTGGACCAGATCTCGAGGTCAAGACGGGCCCCCTCGGCGAGATCGGCGGTGGTCGCGGTCATCACGAGCCACCCGAGGTGGTGTGGCTCTGGCCGGAGCTGCCGCCCGGCACCTGGGTGGGCGCCGTCAGGGATCCGGTCGAACCGGTCGAGCCGCTGGAACCGGTCGAGCCGGTCGAACCGGTCGAACCGGTCGAGCCGGTCGAACCGCTGGTGTCCCCGGCAGCGGTGGTGCCGGAGGAGCCGGTACCGGTGGCGGATCCCGTCCCGGATCCGGTGGTCGATCCGGCGCCGGTGGCCGGGTCGACCAGGCCGGACGACGCGGTCGAGGTGGTCGTGCCCGCGGCGGCGTCCTGGCCGGTCGCCAGCGCGGCGGCGACGCCCCCGGCGGCCAGCACCGCCGCGCCCACCACCCCGGCGGTGAGCGCCCGGACCCGCTGCCGCCAGCGGCCGGTGGTCGTGGGTGCGGGCGAGGGATCGGAGGTGGTCATCGGTCGCCCCTTTCTGCAGTGGTCGGGTCAGGGTTGGTCAGGCTGTCGGTGTCGGCCGTCCTGTCACCATCACGGGCCAGGCTGTGCGGGCTCTGTGCGCGGTCCGTTCGGTCGCTGAGAACGTCAGGAGCCGCCCGAGTGGGCGTGGGATCGGCCCGAACCGGCGGCCGGGGTCCGCAGCGGCGGGGCCAGCGTCGGCGGAGCGGTGATGGCCGGGGCCGCATCGGAGGGAGCCGCGGGGGCGGACGTCCGCGGCGCGGGGTCGGGGCGGGTCAGGGGCGCGCCGGGGGCCGCCGTGGTCGGGGCGGGACCGGCCGCCGGGTCGTCCGCGTGATCGCCAGCGGCCGAGGGAGTGGAGGCATGGGCCAGCCCGACCGTCAGGGCTATCGCGCCGATCCCGGAGGCGCCGGGCCCGCCGGCGGTCCGCCCCCGGACCGGCCGGCGCCCGACCGGCCCCC
>NZ_JBMDXT010000270.1:0-23260 GCF_048594475.1 Nakamurella sp.
GACCACCGGTCCGGGCCGTCGTCGTCTGTCCGGCCGCCGACGGCACGTCGGCGATCCCGGTTACAGGCCGGGACTGGAGTGCATGAGCCCGCCGTCGACGAACACCGTGGTCGCGTTGAGGTAGGCGCCGCCGTCCGAGGCCAGGAAGGCCACCACCGAGGCGATCTCCTCCGGCTGGGCCATCCGGCCGAGCGGGATCGCCGCGTCGAGCGTCTTCATCTTCTCCGGGTCGGCCATCGTCGAGGTGTTGATCGGCGTGGCGACCGCGCCCGGCCCGACGTTGACCAGCCGGATGCCGTGCGGGCCCAGTTCCTGGCCGGCGGTCCGGGTGAGCATCTTGGACCCGCCCTTGGACAGGCAGTAGGCGGTGTTGCCGGGCATCGGCCAGTCCTCGTGCACCGAGCTGATCGTGATGATGGCGCCGCCGTCGCCCTGCGCGATCATCTGCTTGGCCGCGAGCTGGGTGCCGAAGAACGCGCTCTTGAGGTTCACGTCCAGCACGAAGTCGTACTGCTCCTCGGTGGTCGACAGCACGTCGGTGCGGGTCTCCACCCCGGCGTTGTTGACCATGATGTCCAGCCGGCCGAACGAGGACACCGCCTGGTCCACCAGGCGCTGCAGGTCGGCGACCTTGCTGACGTCGGCGTCCACGCCGACCACCTTGTCCTCGCCGAGGGCGGCGAGCTGCTGCTCCAGCGCCTCGGTCGCCTCCGGGTGCGAGACGTAGTCGATGACGACGCTGGCGCCCTGGGCGGCCAGCGCGATGACGATGGCCTTGCCGATGCCGCTGTTGCCGCCGGTGACGATGGCGACCTTGCCGGCGAGGGGTCCGGTCATGGGTTCAGTTCTCCTGTCGGGGGTGGTCGGTCAGTTCTCGTGGGGGGTGGTCAGGATCAGGTGGGCGACCAGCGCGGTCCACCCGGTCTGGTGCTCGGCGCCCAGGCCCATGCCGGTGTCGCCGTGGAAGTACTCGTGGAACGGCAGGTTGTCCTTCCACCGGGGGTCGGTGGCGAGCCGGTCGTACCAGCCGTGCACCGGCCGGCGGCCGTCCGGACCGGGCAGGAAGATCGACACCAGCCGGCGGGCGATGTCGTCGGCGGCCGCGCCGACGGTCAGTTCCCGGCCCGAGCCGGTGGGGTACTCGACGGTGAGCGCGCCGGGGGTGAGCCGCTCGTAGTCCCGCAGCGCCTCGACGAGCAGCACGTTCAGCGGCATCCAGATCGGCCCGCGCCAGTTGGAGTTCCCGCCGAACAGGTTGGTCGTCGACTCGGCCGGTTCGTAGTCGACGGAGGCCTCGGTGTCGCCGATGCGGATGGTGAACGGGTGCTCCCGGTGCCAGGCCGACACGGCCCGGATGCCGAAGTCGGACAGCAGCCCGTCCTCCTCGAAGACGTTGGCCAGCAACCGGATCAGCCGGTCCGGCGGCACCAGGGCCAGCATCCGGTGCCGGATGCCGTCCACGTCGCTGGTGTGGAACAGGCTCAGCGCCTCGGGGTGGTTGGCCAGGTACCACTGGGCCCGAGCGGCGAAGTCGGGCAGGTCGGCGTCACCGAGCGACCCGTCGTAGGTCAGGGTCGCCCGCAGCGGCACCAGGCCGACCAGGGACTTGACCTTGATCGGCACGTCGGTGCCGTTGGCCAGGTGCAGCACGTCGTAGAAGTAGGCGTCCTGGTCGTCCCACATCATCCCGCCGTTGGCGGCGCCGGCGATGCTCAGGAAGTGCTCGAAGAACTTGGTCGCGACGTCCTGGTACGACCGATTGTGCCGGGCCAGCCGCAGTGCGATGTCCAGCAGGTCCAGCGCGTACATCGCCATCCAGGCGGTGGAATCGGCCTGCTCCAGGAACCCGACGTCGGGGGACAGGGTGGACCGGTCGAGCGGGGAGATGTTGTCCAGCCCCATGAACCCGCCCTCGAAAAGGTTGTCCTGCTCGCGGTCCTTGCTGTTGACCCACCAGGTGAAGTTGATCAGCAGCTTGTGGAAGATCCGGGCCAGGAACTCGAAATCGGTCCGGCCGTCGATCTCGAACACCCGGATGGCGGCCCAGCCGTGGACCGGCGGGTTGACGTCGGAGAAGTTCCACTCGTAGGCCGGCAGCTGTCCGTTGGGGTGCATGTACCACTCGCGCAGCAGCAGGATCAGCTGGTCCTTGGCGAACTGCGGGTCGATGTGGGCCAGGGTCACGCAATGGAAGGCCAGGTCCCAGGCGGCGAACCAGGGGTACTCCCACGGATCCGGCATCAGGATCACTTCGTGGTTGTTCAGGTGCCGCCAGCTGCCGTTGCGGATCCGCCCGCGGCCCGGCGGCGGCGCCGGCTGGCCGGGGTCGCCGTCCAGCCACCGGCTGACGTCGTAGTGGTAGAACTGCTTGCCCCACAGCAGCCCGGCGAAGGCCTGCCGGGCCACCCGGTACTCCTCGCGGCCGCGCTCGACCGGGATCGCCGCGTCGTAGAACGCGTCCGCCTCGGTCCGGCGCCGCTCCAGGGTGGCGTCGAACTCCGCGGCCACGTCGATCGGTTGGGTGGCCAGCGCGGTCGGGTCGGCGTCGAGCGCGGGATGCGGGACGCCGACGAGCCGGACCCGGACCCGGGCGGTGCCGCCGGCGGGCACCGTGAGGGTGTAGTGCAGGGCGGCCTTGGTGCCGTGGTGTTCGGGGTTGACCGTGTCCGCGCCGTGCAGCACGTGGTCGTTGATGCCGTCCTTGGGATACGGGGTGAGATTCTCACCCCCGAAGAGCCGGGCCGCGTTCGTCTCGTTCTCGCAGAACAGCGGCTCCGGGTCGCCGTCGCCGGTGAGCACCAGCGGGCCCGAGCGGGAGTGGTCGCCCACGATCCGGCCGGCGGCCAGCCGCATCGACGGCTTGGGGTGGTCGGTGTAGCCCCACGACCAGGTGTTGCGGAACCACAGGGTGGGCAGGACGTGGATCGTCGCCTCGTCCGGGCCGGCGTTCTCCACCGTGATGTTCATCAGCAGGTCGCGGGGCCCGGCCTTGGCGTAGTCGGTGGTGACCACCCAGTACCGGTCGTCGTCGAAGGCGCCGGTGTCGACGAGCTCGTACTCGGGCTCGAGCTTGCCGCGCCGCGCGTTCTCGGTGATCAGATCGCCGTAGGGGAACTCGCGCTGCGGGTAGTGGTAGCGCCAGGTGTTCCAGGAGTGCGTCGGGGTGGCATCGAGATACCACCAGTACTCCTTGACGTCCTCCCCGTGATTGCCCTGCGGCCCGGTCAGGCCGAACATCCGCTCCTTGAGGATCGGGTCGACCCCGTTCCACAGGCCCAGCGACAGGCACCAGTTCTGCGTGGCGTCGCAGAATCCGGCCATGCCGTCCTCGTTCCACCGGTAGACCCGGGACCGGGCGTGGTCGTGCGGGAAGAAGTCCCACGCGTTGCCGTCGGCGCTGTAGTCCTCGCGGACCGAACCCCAGGCCCGTTCCGAGAGGTACGGACCCCAGTCACGCCAGGGCGCCGTCCCGGCGTCGGCCTCGGCGAGCCGGGCGCTCTCGGCCATGCGGGACGCGGCGGCGCTGCCGCGCGGGCGGGAGGTTGCCATGATCAGGACCTTTCCGGAACATCGTGGGGGTCGTCGGTGGGAACGATGGGCTCGGGGTGCGCGGTGCGGGCCGAGGAGCGCAGGCCGGCTCCGCGGGCGATGACGGCCGCGACGAGGGCCAGCACCACGGCCACCCCGGCGCCGGTGAGGTAGACGCCGGACATGGCCAGCCCGGTCGCGGCGGTCAGCGGGGCGACACCGAAAGCGGCCACCCCGTACCCGACCTGGTAGCCGGCGATGAGTTCGCCGGACGACGCGGCGCCGAGCCGGGGGAACTCGCGGCCGGCGAAGCTGACCGACAGCGGCAGCATCGCCGAGCAGGCCAGCCCGGCGGCGCCGTAGGCCAGGACCGCGGTGGTCGGGGTCTGCGCGCCGGCGACGGCGACGTTCGCGCCGACGATCAGCACCGGCAGGAGCAGATAGGTCGCGGTGGGCGGGATCCGGGCCGGGAGCAGCGCGACGATCACCCGGCCGGCGGTGACGCAGGCCCAGAACGCGGCCAGGGCGGCCGACGCCACCGACACGCTCAACCCGCGCTGGCCGGACAGGTACAGGCTCGACCAGTTGCCGAACAGCGTCTCGCAGATCCCGTACAGCACCACCGCGGCGACGTACCACCGGAACCGGCCCGGCAGCCGGGTCCGGCCGCCGCCGGTCGCCCGCGCGGCCGGTGGACCCGGGTCGAGCCGCAGGCGCAGGCTGGCGCCGATCGCCCCGACGAGGGCGACGGACACGCCCAGCGGCAGCAGCCACCAGCGCGGCAGCAGCACCGCGATCAGCACCGGGGCCAGCGCCGTGCCCAGGCCCAGCAGCACGTTCAGGGTCAGCACGCTGCGGTCCTCCCGGCCCGGGGCCAGGGCCGCGGCGAAGGTGTTCAGCGCCGACACGCAGCTGCCGAAGCCCAGGCCCAGGGCGCCGGTGGCGGCGAGCAGCATCGCGTAGGCCGTCGGGGACGGCGCCGGGAACTGGCTGGCGACCAGCATCAGCATCGCCACGACATTGGCCACCAGCCCGACCGTCAGCACCCGTTGCAGGGTCCAGCGGGCGGCCCAGACCGGGGTGAGCGCGGCGGCGGTGATGGCCAGCACCACCTGGGGGGCGAACATCAGCCCGTACTGCGACGCCGACAGGTCGTACCCCGCCGGCGCGGTCAGCACCGACGACGCGGCCGGGAAGCAGACCAGCGCCAGCCCCTGGACCAGCCCGGCCGCGTAGACCAGGACGGCGGGGCCCCGGACGGTTCCCCGGGCCGCGCCCCGCGCACCCCCCGTCGACATGGGTCAGCCCAGCCGGTCGAGCAGGTGATCGCCCACGCGCAGGGCGTTGGCGGCCGCGGTGAGGGCCGGGTTCACCGCGCCGATCGAGGGGAAGAAGCTGGTGTCGACGACGTACAGGTTGTCCAGCTCGTGCGCCCGGCAGGACTCGTCCAGCACCGAGTCGGCCGGGTCGCTGCCGAACCGGCAGGTTCCGGCCTGGTGCGCGACGCCGGCGATGGGGATGTCGTTCTTCATGTAGGCGGTACGGGGGATCAGGTGGTGCGGGTTCAGGCCGAGATGGTTGAGCCGGCTCTTGATCCGGTGGTAGAGCTCGTCCAGGGCGCGCGTGTTGTTGGGCGTGTACGACAGGGTCACGTTGCCGTCCGCGGCCAGCGTCACCCGGTTCTCCGGCCGCGGCAGATCCTCGGTGGAGAGCCAGAAGTCGACCGCGTGCACGGCCACGTCGGACAGCGCGAAGGTCGGGGCCAGCGCCGTCTCCAGCGGCTTCTCGCCCCGGTACATCGGGGCCGAGCTCTTGCCCACCATCTGGATGTTGCCCATCGGGAACGCGAAGTCCTCGTCACCGAAGTAGAAGTCGTTGACGCCCAGCGTCTTCTGGAAGCGGGTGTCGTTCCGCTCGGTGGACACCGCCAGGAACGCGCGGCTGTTGTGGACCATGTAGTTGCGGCCCACCTGGTCAGAGCCGTTGGCCAGACCGTTCGGGTGGCGATCGGAGGCGCTGCGCAGCAGCAGCTTGGCCGAGTTGGCCGCGCCGGCCGAGACGACCACGATCGAGGCGGCGAACCGCTGCCGCTCGCCGCCGACCAGGGCCACGACCTCGGTGACCGACCGGCCGGTCGGATCGGTGTCGAGCCGGATCACCTCGGCGCCCCGCACCAGGGTGACGTTCGGGTGCTCGAGCGCGGGGCGCACCGCGACCACTTCGGCGTCGGACTTGGCGTGCACCAGGCAGGGGAAGCCGTCGCAGGTGGCGCACCGGATGCACCGGCCGTAGGCCATGTTCGCCTCGTCCAGCATGATCCCGGCCGGGGCGTGGAACGGGTGCAGGCCGCTGCTGCGCAGGTCGTCGAACAGTTGCTGGATCCGGGGCTCGTGCGAGACGGGCGGGAAGGGATAGGGGGCGCTGCTGGGTGGTTCGGTCGGGTCCTCGCCGCGCTGCCCGTGCACCTGGTAGAGCTGCTCGGCCTGGGTGTAGTACGGCTCGAAGTCCGCATACGGCACCGGCCAGGCGGGGGAGATCCCGTCGACGTGCACCAGCTCGCCGAAGTCGCGTTCGCGCAACCGGTACAGCGCCGCGCCGTAGAGCTTGGTGGCGCCGCCGACGTTGTAGTGGATCTGCGGCTGGAACGACGCCCCGTCCTTGTCGTACCACGTGTCCGGCGAGACGTACCGGTTGTCGACGAAGACGGCCGTGGCGTCCCAGTTCTGCACCTCGCGGGGCAGCCAGTCGCCGCGTTCGAGGATCAGGATCCGCTTGCCGGACGGGGCCAGCCGATGGGCCAGGGTGCCACCCCCAGCCCCGGAACCGATGATGATGACGTCGTAGTCGCTGTTTTCGGGCACGCTTCCTCCAGCGGGGTGCGTCCGGGCGGCGGCGGTCGCGCCGGACGGGCAGATGTCGGGCTCGGCGCGGCGGCGGGCCGAGTGGGTGGGTGAGAGGGCCGAGGGCGGCCTCGCAAGCTCGGCGAACTACAGCGTCGGCGCGTCGGCGGCGTCGTCGGCCCAGGCGATGCGCCCGACCGAGTCCTCGAGCTCCAGATCCGCCGAGCGGTCGTGGTGGAAGTAGTCGTCGGCCCAGTTGAGGAAGGCGTCGACCTGGCTGTGCATGCCCGACAGCAGCACCGCGTGCAGGCCGAGCCAGGCGACGTAGGCCAGCGGCCCCTCGACGTGGTGGCGGTGCTTACCGATCTCCGAGACGGCCGCATTGCGGCCGATCATCGCCATGATGCCCTTGTCGTGATAGTGGAACGGCGTCACGCCGGCGCCCTTTCGGTCGGCGACGATGTTCTTGCCCGCCCACTTGCCCGACTGCTGCGCGACCGACCCGAGCTGCGGCAGCGCGTGGCCGTCGCCGTCGGGGATGTTCGCGGCGTCGCCGATCGCGTAGACGCCCGGGCACCCGGGGACCGTCAGATCGGCGGCCACGTCCAGCCGCCCGCCGTGGCCCAGGGTCACGCCGGTGGTGCCCAGGATCGGCGGACCCGAGATGCCGCCGCCCCAGATCACGGTGTCGGTCGGCACCGTCGTCCCGTCGGACAGGGTGGCGGTGTCGGCCTGGACGCCGCTGACCGCGACGCCGAACGTGACCTCGACCCCCTTCTCGGTCAACTTCTCCAGGGCGTAGGCGTGCGACTTGTCGGTGAACGGCTTGAGCAGCGCGTGCCCGTGGTCGACCAGCCGGACCGTGGCCGGAGCCCGCAGCCGGCCCTGGTCGGCCAGCGCGGAGAACAGCTCGGCCAGCGCCCCGGCGGTCTCCACCCCGGTCGGGCCGCCGCCGCAGACGACCACCGTGTACGGTTCCGGCGCCTGGTCGGTCCCGTCGGCCGGGGCGGTCAGGGCCTGCAGCCGGTCGCGCAGGTGCGACCGCAGCCGGCGCGCGTCCGGCACGGTGTAGAGCGGGAACGAGTGCTCCGCCGCGCCCGGCACGCCGAAGAAGTTGGCCTGCGACCCGGCGGCGACGACCAGGTAGTCCGCGGTGTAGTCGGCGGTGGTGCCGCCGGCGGTGGTCGTCACGGTCCGGGTCGCCAGGTCGATCGAGGTGACCTCGGCGGTCACCGTGACCACCCGCTCCTGACCCTTGAACGCGGTAGCCAGCGGCCGGGCGACGTCCTCCGCCGGCAGCTGGGAGCTGGCGACCTGGTAGAGCAGCGGCTGGAACTGCGTGTAGTCGTGCCGGTCGAACAGGGTCACGTCGACGTCGTGGTCGGCCAGCTCGGACGCGCAGGCCACGCCGGCCATCCCGCCACCCACGATGATCGCGGTCGTCATGCAGTTCTCCTCGGTCGAAGTTCGTTGATCACGCAGCGACGGTCGTGCCGGCGGGTCCGGCGGTCACCCGGCGCCGGAAGACGTAGTAGGTCCACCCCTGGTAGAGCAGCACGATCGGCACCAGGACGGCCGCGGCGATCGTCATCACCTGCAGCGAGTACGGGCTGGACGAGGAGTTCGCCACGGTCAACGAATACGCCGGGTCGGTGGTGGACACCAGCAGGGTGGGGTAGAGGCAGACGAACAGGGCCGCGACGACGCCGCCGATCGTCACCGCGGTGGCGGCGAAGGTCAGGCCGGCCGACCGGCCGGACAGCCCGGTGACCGTGGCCAGGACGGCGGCGACGGCCGGCACGGCGACGGCCAGGATGCCCCAGCCGCCCGGCGCCGCCAGCACGACCATCCAGACCGCCACCACCAGCACGAGCGCGGCCGCGGGCAGGCAGAGCCGGCGCAGCAGCGCGTGCGCGCGGTCCAGCACCGGCCCGGTCGCCCGCAGGGTCAGGAACGCGCACCCGTGCAGCAGGCTCAGGGTCAGCAGCGTGACCCCCAGGACCAGGCCGAACGGGGTCAGCAGGTCCAGGAACGTGCCGGTGAAGTCGCCGTCGGCGTCGATCGGCAGGCCGGCCAGCAGGTCGCCCAGGCCGACCCCGATGAGCAGCGGGGCGAGCACCGAGCCGATGGTCAGCGTCCAGCCCCAGGTGCGGCGCCACGCCGGCGCCGCGAACTTGCCGCGGAACTCGAACGACACCCCCCGCAGGATGAGCGCGGCCAGCAGCAGCCACAGGGCCAGGTACAGCGCGGAGAACCAGCTGGCGTACCAGTTGGGGAAGGCGGCGAACATGGACGCCCCGGCGACGATCAGCCAGACCTCGTTGCCGTCCCAGACCGGGCCGACCGTGTTGATGGCGACGCGGCGCTCGGTGTCGGTGCGCCCGACCACCTTGTGCAGGGCCCCGACGCCGAAGTCGAACCCCTCGAGCACGAAGAAGCCGGTCCAGAAGAACGCCACGACGACGAACCAGACGGTGGGCAGACTCATCTCGGCCGTCCTCAGTACGTCAGCGACGGGGTCGGCGCGGCGGCGTCCGCGGGCGGAGCCGTCTCGGGGACCGGCGTGAGCGGCCGGCGGGCGTGCCGGACCATCAGGATCGCGGCGATCACGCCCAGGGTGGTGTAGAGAACGACCACGATGCCGAGGCTGATCATGATCTCGCCGGCGCTGCCCGAGCCGGACAGTCCGTCCTTGGTCAGCATCAGACCCTGCACGATCCACGGTTGGCGGCCGCTCTCGGTGAGCAGCCAGCCGGCCGTCGCCATGAAGAACGGGGTGACCATGATCCAGCTGGCGACGACCAGGAACAGGCGTGCGGTGGCCAGCTTCTTGCGCCACCACAGCCAGATGCCCCACACGCAGAACAGGGCGACGAGGGTCGCGATGTAGGCCATCACCCGCATCGACCAGTACTGGATGAAGACGTTGGGGACGTAGTCGCCGGGACCGTACTGCTGCTGGTACTGCTCATTCAGCGGCGTGAGGCCCTGCACCTGCCCGTCCCAGGTGCCGGTGGCCAGCAGCGACAGCAGGTGCGGGATCTCGATGATCTTGGTGGGCGGGTCGTCGGCGCTCCACCCGCCGATCTGCAGCATCGAGAAGGAGCACGGCTGGCAGGTGGTCCAGTTGGCCTCCGCCGCCGCGATCTTCATCGGCTGGTAGGTGGTCTCGTTGATGCCGAGCTGGCCGCCGACGTGGAACTGCAGGACGGTGCCGATCAGCAGGGCGAGCAGGCCCAGCTTGGCGGTGGCCAGGAACGGTGACGGGGCGACCGGTTCGACCGGAACCGGAGCGTCCGCGCTCGTCCCGCTGGCGGCCGGCTCCGCGCCGGCCGCGGCTTCGATCGGCGCGGCCGGGGCCGGCGGCGCCGGGACCGCCGGTCGCCGCCGCAGCTGCCAGGCCGAGACCGCGAGGAGCATCCCGCCGCCGAAGATCAGGGCGACCAGCAGCACGTGGATGTAACCCCAGATGAAGATGGGATTGGTGAAGACGTCGCCGATCGAGGTGAGCTCGGCCCGCCCGTTGTCCGGATTGATGGCATATCCGCGTGGATTCTGCATCCAGGAATTCGCGGCAATGATGAACAAAGCGGACAAACAGGCGCCGACCGCGACCATCCAGGCGGTGAACAGGTGCAGCCGCCGGGGGAGCACGTTGAACCCGAACAGCCACAGCCCCAGGAACGTCGATTCCAGGAAGAACGCGGCCAGGCCCTCCATCGCGAGGGGCGCGCCGAAAACGTCGCCCACGAAACGGGAGTAGGCCGACCAGTTGAGGCCGAACTGGAACTCCTGCACCAGGCCGGTCACCACCCCGACGCTGATGGAGATCAGCATCAGCCCGCCGAAGAAGCGCAGGATGCCGCGCAATTCGGGCGTGCCCCGGCGGAACCACCGGGTGTGCAGCACCGCGACCAGGATGGCCATGCCCATCGTGATGGGCACGAACAGGAAGTGGTAAATGCTCGTCGTGGCGAATTGAATGCGGGCCAGGTCCAACTGATCCATCGATGCGCTCCAGCTGACGCGGCGGACTCGATCCGGAAAAGAGTGGTCAGGACGGTGGTGCGACGACGTTGCGGGACGGCGTCGCGGCAAACCCGGCTGCTCCGGCGGGCACAGCCCGGCCGCGCCAGGCCCCCCAACCCTGACGCATGCGAACGAACCCCGACATCACCCGGAGCGGGTGGATGACACCCGTAGCCTAGATTACTCAGCGACATCATGTCTCACAGCCGGTAACTTCTCCGGCATGGAGCTGCGCGCCCGACCGGGCCGACCCTTCCCGCTCGGCGTGCACCTGCAGGACGGGGGCGCGAGCGTCGCGGTCTACTCGTCGGTCGCCGACGCGGTCGACCTGTGCCTGTTCGACGAGCGCGGTGCCGAGACCCGGGTGCCCCTGCCGGGACGCGACGACGGCATCTGGCACGGCTTCGTCCCGGGGCTGGAAGCCGGCCAGCTCTACGGCTTCCGGGTGCACGGCCCGTGGGACCCCGCCACCGGCCGGCGGGCCAACCCGGCCAAGCTGCTGCTCGACCCCTACGCGCGGGCGATCAGCGGCGCGGTCACCGTCGCGCCCGCCGCCTACGGGTACGACGCGGCCGACCCGCGCCGTCCGAGCGGGCTGGATTCGGCGCCGGTGATGCCGCGCAGCGTGCTGGTCGCGCCGACCGGCGGGGCCGACCCGGCCCGCCGGCCGGGCCACCACCTCAACGACTCGGTGATCTACGAGATCCACGTCAAGGGCTTCACCGCCCGGCACCCGGACGTGCCGCCGGCCCTGCGCGGCACGTACGCCGGGCTGGCCCACCCGGCGGCGATCGACCACCTGCGCCGGCTGGGGGTCACCGCGGTGGAACTGCTCCCGGTGCACCACCACGTCTCCGAGCCGGTCCTGGCCGGGCGCGGGCTGACCAACTACTGGGGCTACAACACGATCGGCTACCTGGCCCCGCACGCGGACTACTCCGCCGCCGTCCGGGCCGGCCGGCCGGGTGGTCAGGTCGCCGAGTTCCGGGACATGGTCGCCGCCCTGCACGCTGCGGGGATCGAGGTGATCCTGGACGTGGTCTACAACCACACCGCCGAGGGTGACGCGGGCGGCCCGACGATCGGGTTCCGGGGTCTGGACAACGCCGCCTACTACCGGCTCGACCCCGCCGACCCGGCTCGCTACATCGACACCTCCGGGTGCGGCAACGCCCTCAACGTGGGGAACCCGACCTGCCTGCGGCTGATCATGGACTCGCTGCGGTACTGGGTGACCGAGATGGGGGTCGACGGGTTCCGGTTCGATCTCGCACCCAGCCTGGCCCGGCAGGACGGTTCGTTCAGCCGGCTCGCGGCCTTCTTCGACCTGGTCTGGCAGGACCCGGTCATCACCCAGGTGAAGCTGATCGCCGAGCCGTGGGACGTCGGCCAGGGCGACAGCTACGACGTCGGCCGGTTCCCGCCCGGCTGGAGCGAGTGGAACGGGCGGTTCCGGGACACCGTGCGCGACCTGTGGCGCAGCCACGACGGTCTGCTGCCGGACCTGGCCACCCGGCTGGCCGGCTCGTCCGACCTGTACGGGCCGCGCCGGCGCGGCCCCGACGCGTCGATCAACCTGGTCACCGTGCACGACGGGTTCACCCTGACCGACCTGGTGTCCTACGACCGCAAGCACAACGAGGCCAACACCGAGCACAACCGGGACGGCACCGACGACAACCGGTCCTGGAACTGCGGGGTCGAGGGCCCGACCAGCGATCCCCAGGTGGCCGCGCTGCGGGACCGGCAGCGCCGGGCGCTGCTGTCGACGTTGCTGCTCGCCCGCGGTGTCCCGCTGCTGCTCGGCGGGGACGAGCTGGGCCGGACGCAGGGCGGCAACAACAACGCCTACTGCCAGGACAACGAGATCACCTGGTTCGACTGGTCGGCCGTCGACACCTCGCTGCGCGATTTCACCGCCGACCTGATCGCGCTGCGCCATGCCCACCCGGCACTGCGGCGCCGCGGCTATCCCGTGCACCCGGATGCCGTGCGCTGGTTCCGCCCGGACGGGGCGGCGATGGCGGCGCCGGACTGGGCGAACCCGGAAGGCAAGAGCATCGCGATGGTGGTGTCCGGCACCCTGGACGCCGACCTGGCCGACGACGGAACGCCCATGCTGGACGACGACCTGGCCGTCGTGATCAACGCCTGGTGGGAACCGGAGACCTTCGCCCTGACCTGGGACGCCGGACCGGCCGTCGTCGAGTCCGACAGCCACGACCCGGGACGGGCCGGGACCAAGGTCGACGGTGCGCTGGTGGTCGGGCCGCGTTCGGTGGTGCTGCTGCGCTGCGGGTGAGCAGCAGACTCCTCGTACCCCGACGATACGATTGGGGCGTCTTCAGGAGGTGTTGTGACCGAGCCCGATCGGCCCAGTAGCCAGTTCCGCATCACCCGGGTTCTCCTGCGTCACTTCCGGAGCATCGCCGCTTGCGACGTCGAGTTGGGCCGGATGGCTCTGCTGGTCGGAGCCAATGGATCGGGCAAAAGCAACTTTCTTGACGGCCTACGCCTCGTTTCAGACTCGTTGCAGACGACACTGGACCACGCACTTCGCGATCGGGGCGGAATCGGCGAGGTTCGACGTCGGGCGACGGGGCATCCCACCCACTTCGGTATTCGTCTGGAGTTTGTCCATCAGAGTGGATCGGGAACGTATGGGTTCCAGGTAGCAGCGGTCAAGGGAAAGGACTTTCGGATATCGGACGAGATATGCGAGGTCCACTTCTCTGACAGCACATCCAGGCCCGATGACCTCCTCTGGCCTAGGTCGAGTTCGTTCAAGGTGCGCAACGGTCAGGTGGTCGAGGGGCCGAAGGTCGCCCTGCCCCCGGCCACGAGCGACCGCCTCTTCTTGGTGGCCGCCTCCGCGCTGCCGGAGTTTCGCTCGGTCTATGACGGTTTGGCGGATGTCAACGTGTACAACATCAACCCGGAGTCGATGCGCCAGCTGCAAACCCCCGACGCGGGTACGAGTCTGCGTCGGGATGGTTCCAACATCGCAAGCGTATTGGAGCGCCTGCGGCGCGAGAACCCAAATGTTAAGACACGGGTCGAGGAGTACCTCCGGCAGATCGTCCCAGGCGTCCGCGGTGTCGAGCGCATTGGCCTCGGGTCGTACGAAACGATTAAGGTTGATCAGCAGGTTGCCGGGGCTAAATCACCGTGGTCATTTCTGGCGACCTCGGTGTCGGACGGGACCTTGCGCGCGCTCGGTGTGTTAACCGCGCTGTTCGCCGGCTCGGCTCAGCGGTTGAGTCCGATTGGCATTGAGGAGCCGGAGTCGGCACTGCATCCCGCTGCGGCACGGTTGCTGCTCGACGCGCTCCGCGATGCCAGTTCGCGCCGTCAGGTGTTGGTCACGAGTCACAGCCCAGACTTGCTGGACAACGAAACGATCAGCGAGAGCGAGATCCTCGCTGTCACTGCTAAGGACGGTCAGACAACGATTGGTCGTCTCGATGCGACCGCGCGGTCGGCGCTTGAGGACAGCCTGTTCACCCCGGGTGAACTCCTCCGCGTTGGTCAGCTACAACCGCAGCCGTCGGTGGAGCAGATCGATCTGTTCCGGTGAGCTTCACCCTTATGCCGGTCGTGGAGGGGCACGCCGATGCGAAGGCAATCCCGATTCTTCTCAGGCGAATCTGTGCTGAGATATTCGGACGGTGGGACATCCTGATCCGCGAGCCTTGGCGGCTGCCCCGCTCCAAGATGGTTATCCCCGCAGAGATACGTAGGGTCTATTACCCCTTGTCGAAAGGTGCGGTTGGCGGACCCGGTGCGATCGTCGTAGTGCTCGACCAGGATGACGACCACGACATCTCAGAGCTCGTTGACCGAGTCTCGGAACCCATGGCCGACATGGCCGACCTACGGGTCGTCGTGGCCTGCCGAGAGTACGAGGCGTGGTTTCTCGGAGGGATAGAGTCTCTTCGGGTCCACCGCAGCGTGCGCGACGACGCGTCCTTCGACTCCGATCCAGAGGCGCCGCGGGATGCCAAGGGTCGACTGCGCCAGCTCATGAACGAGCCGTACCGGGAGACGCTGCACCAGCCAGCATTTACCGAGTTGCTGTCCATCGGAGCGGCTCGACAGCGATGTCCGTCGTTCGATCACCTGGTTCAAGCCGTCGGTGAGCTAATCGGCACGACGAACGCCCGTTGCAGCGAGTAAGGCGTTCAGGCCTGCAATGCACCGCGTCAGTTCCGGAGCCGATGCCGGGTGTTGCGGCGGGGTCGTCGGTCGGGGTCGATCCAGGCGGGTGGGATGACCTGGGGGTGGCCGTCCGGCGCCATGCGGATCTGCCAGTCGCCCGTGTGGATGAGGGTGTGGTGATGCCCGCACAGCACGGCTCCGTTGTCCAGGCTGGTCGGTCCGCCATCGGCCCAGAACCGGATGTGGTGCAGGTCGGCCCAGCGGGTGGGCCGGTCGCAGCCGGGGAAGACGCAACCGCCGTCGCGCAGGGTGATGGCGCGGCGCAGGGCGGTCGGCCAGATCCGGGTGGCGCGGCCGATGTCCAGGGGTTCGCCGGCGGCGCCGAGGACGGCGGGGATGACGGTGGCGTCGCACAGCAGGCGGCGGGCGTGGGCAGGGCCGATGCCGGTGCCGGTGGCGTCCAGGACCGCGGAGCCGAGCCGGTCGGTCAGGGCGTCGAACTGCACGGTCATGGTGACGTGGGGTCGTTCCCCGCCCTGGACGGGTCCGTCGCCGATGGCGAGGTACCCGTCGAGCACCGTGGAGAACGCCTGCGCCAGGCGGGTCGCGGCGGAGCGCTCGTCTTTGACGCCGTCGACCTGGGGCCGGGGCGCCGCGTGGGGGTCGGTGGCGGCGTTGAACGCGGCGATGGTTAGGTCGTCGAGGCGGCCTTTGATACCGGTCAGGCCGGTGCGGGTGTCGCGGGGGCCCAGGGTCAGTTCGGCGCGGTCGGCCGGGTTGGGGGGTTCGAAGGCGCCGTCGGGGTCCATGGTGTCCAGCAGCTTCTCGGCGACGCGGCTCAGGTCGATCGGATCCATGCCCTGGGCGTGGTCGACCAGGGTGTGTTCGGCCTCGCCGCGGATCTCGGGTGTGATGTCGGTGGGGATGCGGCTCATCGCCCTGACCACGATCGACGTCTGTTCCGCCCCGACCGTCCCGTCACGGAGGGCGGCGCCGAGCTCCGGAAGCGTGGGCGGGATCTCGCCGCCGCTGATGGCGTCCTGGGGCAGCACCGCCCGGGCGGCGCGGACCCGGCTCCGGGCGTCGCCCGGGCCGATGGTCAGGGCGTGCCGCAGCAGGGCGGCGGTGGATGGCTGCCCGTGAACCTGGGCCAGGCGGGCCAGGTCGATCTCGCCGGCGACCATGACCTGTACGGCGTAGGTCAGCCTCGCCAGGTGCTCGACGGTGCGGGCCGCAGCGAGCAGGTCGTCGCCCGGCAACTTCCAGTATTCGGCGTCCAGCAACTGGACCAACCCGGTGCGCACCTGGTCCGCGACGCGGGTCACGTCGCCCGGAGTGGTCACCGCCAAGGTCATGATCCATTGTCGCATACATGTTCGATTAATGCCAGCCAAACTGCGAGTTCATCGGGGTGAGCAGAAGCTTCACTCCTTCTTCGTGCTGGAGTGTTGCCCCGCGATGTCGATCACACAGCCGGCGGCCGCGTCGGCGGCGACCTGGAAGTGGACAGTGTTCGCGCACCAGGGTGGACGCGGTCGTCGGCCACTGGCCGGCCGGTAGCGGCCGGACACCGCCCCATCGGAGTCGAGCGTCGAAGCTGATCCTGGTCGCCGCCCGGACCTCGCCGCCGAGGGCGGCGCCGTCGGCCACGGCGTCGGTGGCGAGGACGAGAGCGTGGTGGTCAGGCCCAGAGCGAGGATGGCCCAAGCCCGTGCGCTCGGTTGGGTCGGCACCGGCGTCGAGTGGCCGGCCGGTTACCGGCAGTTCGACGATCTTGGCGACCGCGCCGATCAGGGCGGATCGAGGGTGATCGGCGACGTGGGTTCTGGCCGAAGATGATCAAAGCCGGTCGCGGGCCGCCTGGCCGCGAGGTGAGCGGACGATGCGTCGGCTCGACGTGTCCGGGCTCGCGGTCCGCCTGTCCGGGCTCGCGGGTCCACGAGGTGTTTTCCGTCCGGCCCGACGGTCGGCCGCCTCCGTGAATGGCCGTGCGCCCGGCTCAGGCCGATCGGACAGCGTTCCCACCCGACTCCCAGACCGCACCCTCCGGCCCGGGTGAGGCGGGGGGCCGGACCCGCTGACAGCCTGGGGTGCGGGGCCGCGGTCGTCGGCCCCGCCCACCGATCGACACCCCAAAGCCCTGGAGGCGCACCATGACTCACGCTGCTGAGAGCCCGGCACCGGCCCTGCTGGAGGAGATGTTCGTGCACACCGCACGGTCGGTCTCCAGCACCGACGGCTCGCTGACCCTGCACGGGCTCAACCCGGCCACGCTCTACTTCTCCGACCGACCGGAGCGGGTCGTCGGGCACATGACGACCGAGCAGTTCGTGCAGATGTGGTCCCAGGGACCGAACAGCTTCCTGGAGGATCCGCCCAACGCGGTGCTGTCCTGGGTGGAGAAGGGCCAGGACACCCCGGCGGACGCCGTTGTCGTGCTGCGCGACCCGGTGATCGAGCAGGAATCCATCACGTATGCGATCGAGGTCCTCGACGGGG
The DNA here is from genome assembly GCF_048594475.1 of Nakamurella sp. Lineage (NCBI taxonomy): Bacteria > Bacillati > Actinomycetota > Actinomycetes > Nakamurellales > Nakamurellaceae > Nakamurella > Nakamurella sp. Next base: position 17,055 of record NZ_JBMDXT010000270.1, read on the forward strand.
CCGTGCCGGCGACCGGGGGCGCCGTGTCGTTGTTCATCGATCCGTTCGGCCGCCCGCTGAGCCCGGTCTCGGTCGCCGGGGTGCGGCGCCGCGAACGGCGGCGGGAATTCCGCCGCTTCTGACCGCGGGAGGTCGCCGGCGGTGGGGCGGTCGACGTCGGTCGAACCCGTCATCCACTGCCGCGCGGCCGGCCGGGCCGCGCGTGCTGAGCGAGGGGGAGCGCGCCGGCGTGGACCCCGGCGGCCCCGGCGACCGTCCGGCCCGGCGCCGGCGTCGTGAACCTCAGCCCTGGTACAGGGCTCGCTGGCTGGCCTGCGCGACCGCGCCCATGAGCTCCGCCCGCAGCCCCAGTTGTGCGGTCCGCACCTCCACGACCGCGGCAGCGGCCGGCTGCGCGTAGAGATTGATCGACTCCCGGACGCCCTCGACGAGCGGTTTGCCGGCGGTGCCGAGCACGCCACCGAGCACGATCATGGACGGGTTGAGGCAGTTGCAGATGTCGGCCAGAACCCGCCCCAGGATGCGCCCGGACGCCATCACGATCCGGGTGATCGCCGGATCCTCACCGCTGCGCGAGAGCGGGAAGTCCGGGTTCGGGACCGAATCCAAACCGGCTGCCTTCAGCCGTTCCTCCACCACGATGCTCGACACGACGGTTTCCAGGCAGCCGCGGTTGCCGCACCGGCACCATCCCTCCTGGCTCGTCACATTGGTGTGCCCGATCTCGCCGGCGATGCCGTGGGATCCCTGGTACGGAGCGCCGTTGAGGATGAGGCTGGCGCCGATCCCTTCGCCGGCCTTGACGTAGACGACGTCTCGAAAGCCCTTGGCCGCGCCGAACCGCACTTCCGCGCCGGCCCCGAGATCGGCGTCGTTGACGACGACGACCGGACCGCCCAGCCGGCTACCGAGTTCGCGTTCGGGCTCCAGATGCGCCCAACTCGTCATGATCGAGGCGGACTTGATCCGCTTCGTCCGGACGTCGAGCGGCGCCGGGAGGCCCGCGGTGATGCTGCGGACGTCCAGGATGGTCATATCGAGCTGGCTGAGCAGTCGGTGCGCAGCCCCGGCGGCGACATCCAGGGCCGCCGCGGCCTGAGCGTCGACGTTGACCTCGGAATGTTGGTCCGCCAGCACGCGACCGTCCGTGGTGGCCACCGCGACCGAGACGTGGGTATGTCCGAAATCGATGCCGAGCACCACGCCCCGGGGCGGCGCAGCGACCAGCAGGGCCGAGGGGCGCCCCCGCCCGGCCCCCTTCCCGCCGGCGTCGAGGACGTCCTCGACCACGAGACGCTCGTTGAGCAAGTCCTGGACGGAGTCGGCGACGGCGCTCCGCGACAGGCCGGTCAAGCGGCATAAATCAGCTCGCGTCACACCGCCTTCCCGTCTTATTACCTCCAAAAGGAGCTCTCGAGAACGGTGTCGGCGGGATGAGGGCGTCTTTGCGGTCGTCATCGGTGGTGACACTAGCATCTTTAATCCTGTAAGCAACCAAAAATCCTACGAATTCTGCAAGTGTGATCCAGGTCATAGCAACCCCGGCCACCGCACCGAACTTCGGTTCGCGCGCGGCGCCCGCCCGGCATCATCCGCGTCCACCCGACCGGTGCCGGGCCGCCGCCGCCCGGCGCGGGCACGCCCGCGCGCCGGGTGCGATTGCCTGGTCGACCGAAGGTGAGCGGAAGATGTCGGCGCGTGCTTCTGCCTGACTTCGGCTCTTAGTCGGCCCGTCCCGGCGCCGGCCCGAGCAACGGTCGGCCCGCCGGACCGGTAACACGATTTACCAGTGCTCGACACTCGTCCGCCGCTCCGGGCTCTGCTTCACTACGTGCACAATTGCCGCCCGATTTCTGACGCCTCAGGCGCCGGGCCCGCACGTCGTGATGTCGCACGGCCGCAGCCGCCGGTGTCTAATACGCCTCGGACGAGGACGGCCCGGCCGGACTTGCCATTCATCCCATTCTTCGGGCGCACGTTGTTGTATGCCCGGCGGTTTCGCGCCAGACGCATCCGCAGTGACTATCGGAGGCAGGATTTGACTGGGTTCGACCCCACGGTCGGCGTGCTCGAAGCGATGTCGTGTACGACCGGACCGGCACCCATCGCAATGCAGTTCTCGAGAACGGCGGCTGCGTCCGGTCCACCGTCGCGGCGTCGGCCTGCCTGATGGACGGCGAAGGTCGGATCTGCGCGATCGCGCACGGGCGCCGGCGGGCCGAGGCAGCGAGGCATTGGAAACTCTCGCGGTTTTCCACCGTCGATGCGACAGCCCGCGGGCCGGTGGGTCCCACCGCCGGCCGGGCCACGATCGTCCCCCTCGACACAGGATTGGAAGGAGCACGACATGGGTGAGCACGGAGCATCTTTCAGCGCGGCCGGATCCATCTACGACGACGATTCCGCCGGCCGGGGGGTGGTCCGAATCGCCGGCGTGGCCGCTCTCGGCGGGTTCCTCTTCGGGTACGACAGCGCGGTCATCAACGGTGCCGTCTCGGCGATCGAGCAACAGTTCCAGGCCGACGCGGCATCGCTCGGGTTCGCCGTGGCGTCCGCGTTGCTGGGGGCGGCCGCGGGGGCGTTGGTGGCGGGACGCCTGGCCGACCACCTCGGGCGGCTCGCCGTGATGAAGGTGGCCGCCGCGCTGTTCCTGATCAGCGCGGTCGTCGCCGGCCTCGCGCCGAACCTGTGGTGGCTGATCATCGGGCGGGTGATCGGTGGTCTCGGAGTGGGTATGGCCTCGGTCATCGCGCCGGCCTACATCTCGGAGATCGCGCCGGCCCGCATTCGGGGACGGTTGGCGTCGCTGCAACAGCTCGCGATCGTCACCGGAATCTTCATCTCGCTGCTGGTGGATTTCCTGCTGGCCCGCGCTGCGGGGGGTTCCGCCGAGATGCTCTGGTTCGGGTGGGAGGCGTGGCGTTGGATGTTCATCGCGATGGCCGTACCGGCGGTGCTGTACGGGGTGCTCGCGCTGACAATTCCCGAGTCGCCCCGATTCCTGATCGCCAAGCACCGCATTCCCGAGGCGAAGGCAATCCTGGCCACGTTGATCGGCGACGTGCACCTGGACGACAAGATCGCACGTATCCGCTCGACCATGGAAGGGGAGAGCGAACCGTCCTGGAAGGATCTGCGTTCAGCCGGCGGAAAGATCGCCGGAATCGTCTGGATCGGCCTCGCCCTCTCCATTTTCCAGCAGTTCGTCGGCATCAACGTCATCTTCTATTACTCGAACATCCTCTGGGAGGCGGTCGGGTTCGACGAGAGCCAGGCCTTCGTGATCACCGTGATCGGTGCGGTGATCAACATCCTGACCACCCTGATCGCGATCGCCACCGTCGACCGGTTCGGCCGGAAACCCCTGCTGATCATCGGTTCCATCGGCATGACGGTCAATCTGGCCACCATGGCGTTCATCTTCGGCACGGCGGACGTGGTGAACGGAGCCCCCGTCCTGTCCGGCGCGCAGGGGCCGATCGCACTCGTCGCGGCGAACCTGTTCGTGATCTTCTTCGGCATGTCGTGGGGTCCGGTGGTCTGGGTCCTGCTGGGCGAGATGTTCCCGAACCGGATGCGGGCGGCGGCGCTGTCCCTGGCGGCCGGTGGTCAGTGGGTGGCCAACTGGATCATCACCGTCTCCTTTCCGGGCCTGAAGGACGTGTCACTGGCCCTCGCCTACGGTCTCTATGCCGGATTCGCCCTGCTGTCGCTGCTGTTCGTGATGCGATTCATCCGGGAGACCAAGGGCCGGCAACTCGAAGACATGCACGACTGAGCGGGCCGGACGCATCGATGCGGGACATCCACGCCGGCGCACGGCGGGCCCGCGCGACCTCGTCGACGCGCCGTCCCGACGAGTCCGACGCCGAGCTGATCGCGCCCGTCGTCGACCGTTCCGGGCCGCCCGATCGCGAGGTCCGCTGATGGAGCGAGGCTCGGCGGTGCCCACCGCCGCATCGGTCGCCGCCATCGGGGCCCGCTACAACCCGGTGACGGTGGCCGGCCGGATCGCCCGGATCGACGACGACCTGCGGTGGGTGCATCGTCGCCTGATCGGGTCGGTCCGGACCGTCGGTCACCTCGCCGGCGGCCGGCCGACGGTGCAGACGGTCCCGCCGGCCAGCGGTTCGGACCGGACGCGGCTGATCGAGCAGCGGGCTCGTCTGCTCGCCGAGCTGCGCCACTGGCGCCGGATCCGGGAATGGCAGATCGCCGCCGGCCGGGTCCGGGATCACGGCCCGGCGACCATCTCGCCGGGCGACTCGGTCCGGATTCGCGGCCGCTGGCATCGGGTCCTGGGCACCAACCGGCGAACTCTGCGGATCGAGGGCGAGGGTGGCACCACCAGGGTCGTGGCCTACCGGCTCATCCTGGATCACACCGGGCGGGACGAGGACGGCGCCGGCCAGGGCGAGGTCCGGACAGGCCCGTGAACCGCCGGCCGCCGGGCTCCGACCGCGCCGGGGACGGGGCCGGTCGGAGCGGGTCGTGGAGCGGGCGACGAGAATCGAACTCGCATCATCAGTTTGGAAGACTGAGGCTTTACCACTAAGCTACGCCCGCCGTGCCCCGGCCTCGCGCCGGTGCACGAAGATGGTAACGCACGTCGTACCCTCGTCCGGTCACCCCGGCCGGGGGTGCGAGCGCGGGGTGTAGCGCAGCTTGGTAGCGCGCCTGCTTTGGGAGCAGGATGTCGCAGGTTCAAATCCTGTCACCCCGACCCGGAATGCAGTCGGTGGGTCGACGCACCGCCGTCCTGCCCTAGAATGGCCCGCGGCTCTGCCTGCAGCACGGCCGTGACGCGGCCGGCGTGCCGCCGCGGTCCGGCAGCCCGCCCCTCGAACGCACTGCGGCAGCGTGGCGCATTCCTGGCGCCGGGCTCGTGCGTGCCGGCATGCCCCGGCGTCCGCCACCCGGACGACGCCGGCACCCGTCCGTCCGAGGAGCAACTGCACGTGAAGAGCACTGTCGAAAACCTGAACCCGACCCGGGTGAAGCTCACCGTCGAGGTTCCGTTCGACGAGCTCAAGCCCCACTTCGACCGCGCCTACCGGGCCCTGGCCGGCCAGGTGAACATCCCGGGCTTCCGCCGCGGCAAGGTCCCGGCCAAGATCCTGGACGCCCGGCTCGGCCGCGGCGCCATCCTGTCCGAGGTGGTCAATGAGGCGGTCCCGGCCAAGTACAGCGAGGCCGTGGACGAGGCCAACCTGCTGGTGCTGGGCCAGCCCGACATCGAGGTGACCCGGATCGACGACGGCGACGCGCTGGCGTTCACCGCCGAGGTCGACGTCCGGCCGGAGATCACCCTGCCGGCGATCGGCGACATCGCGGTCACGGTGGACGATGTGGAGGTCGCGGAGTCCGACGTCGACGAGCAGGTCGAGGCGCTGCGCGAGCGCTTCGCCACCACCACGCCGGCCGAGCGGCCGGCGGCCGACGGCGACCTGGTCACCGTCGACCTGGCGGCCGAGGTGGACGGCCAGACGCTCGACGAGGCGGCCACCGAGGGCCTGAGCTACCGGGTCGGCGCCGGCGACCTGGTCGACGGCATCGACGAGGCGATCGTCGGGCTGTCCGCGGGGGAGAGCAAGACGTTCGCCACCAAGCTGGTCGCCGGGCCGTACGCCGGCCAGGACGCGCAGGTCACCGTCACGGTGCAGTCGGTCCAGGACCGCACCCTGCCCGAGGTCGACGACGACTTCGCCCAGCTGGCCAGCGAGTTCGACACCGTCGAGGAGCTGCGCGCCGACCTGACCGAGAAGATCCGCCGGGTCAAGAACCGCGAGCAGGGTGTCGCCGCCCGCGACAAGGTGCTGGACGCGCTGCTCGAGCTGACCGACGTGCCGGCTCCCGAGGGCATCGTCAACGCCGAGTTCGAGTCCCGCGCGCACGACGCGGTGCACGCGTTCGACCACAACGAGGACGCGCTCAACGCGCACATCGAGCGCGAGGGCCAGACCCGGGAGGAGTTCGACGCCGAGCTGCGCGAGAGCGCGACCAAGGCGGTGCAGGCGCAGCTGCTGCTCGACGCGCTGGCCGAGGCGAACCAGGTCGGGGTGGACCAGAACGAGTTCACCGAGCGGGTGCTGTTCAACGCCCAGCGGCTGGGCATGTCGCCGGACGAGTACTTCCGCCGGATCCAGGAGGGCAACCAGCTCGCCGCGATCTTCGCCGAGGTGCGCCGGGGCAAGGCGCTGGCCCAG
>NZ_JBMDXT010000271.1:0-4126 GCF_048594475.1 Nakamurella sp.
GCGAGCCGGCCGGCGCGGGCTCAGCCGATGAGGATGCGGGGGTCGGGACCGGCGCCGACGGGCTACCCGGCGCCGGTTCCGCGGTGGCGCCGGCGGTGGCCGAACCGGTATCCGCGCCCGGGCCCGCGCATGCCGTGACGAGCAGCGCGGCCGCGACCAGGCCGGCCAGCGCGACGGCGGGCCGCCTACGAGTCACCATGCCCGCCGACGCTACCGGCACGCGGCCATCGACTGGGTGGACGGATCGATCCCGCTCAGCGTCAGCGTCCCGTCCTGCTCGGACAGCAGGTAGGTCAGGTCCCAGGTGATGCAGGTCGCCGGCAGCCGCTTCGGGGCGAACTCGACGTCCTGCTCGGAGGTGAACAGGGTGCGGACCCGCAGCGGGTCGTCGCCGATCTCGGCGATCATCAGGTTGGAGTCGACCGTCGTGCTGTACGCCTGGGCCCAGTCCGGCTCGGACTGGTTGGCCGCCTGATCCGGGCCGACGACGGTCAACCAGGCCTGGAAGTCGCGCCGGTTGATCGCGTCGAAGTAGGTCTGCAGGGTGTCGCGGATCTCGTCGACGCGCGGGTGCTGCGCGGCGGCGGCGGAGACGGCGACCGACTCGTCACCGGTCGGGCCGGCGGCGTAGCCGGCGGGCACCGCGGCGGGCCGGGTCCGGCCCAGCGCCCAGGCGGCGGAGGCCCCACCCCCGAGGACGACGATCAGGACGATGGTCAGCACCATCGTCAACCGTCGGCCGCGTAACCGCATACGGCAAGACCCTCCGCCATCGTTGTCGTGGACACCCCGTTCGGGGCGAATGCGAACTGTCGCACTGTCCACAAGGTCCGACGTATCAGCGGGTCGCCGGTTGTCACGCAGGGTGGATGGCCGCGGCGCGAACGGTGTTATCCATTTCTCGCCGCGGGCACGCAACCCCGCCGGATTAGCCGACCTGGTGCAGCCAGGTCACGGCAGTGCCCTCGCCGGCCCGGCGGTAGGGCTCGAGCTCGGCGTCGACATGGGCGCCGAGCAGGTCGGCCAGCGTGTGCTGGAGGCCGTCGAGGCTGGTCGCGGCGGCCAGCACGGAGCGCAGCTGGTCCTCGCCGAGCATGACGTCACCGTTGGCCGACATAGCGGCCCGCCACACGCCGCGGCCGGGCAGGTGGCAGATGCGTTCGCCGTCCTGGCCGGGGCTGGCTTCCTCGGTGATCTCGAACCGGAGCATCGGCCAGGCCTTGAGCGCCTTGGCCAGCTTGGCGGCGGTTCCGGGCATGCCGGACCAGGCGACGTCGGCGCGCAGGGCGCCGGGGGACGCCGGCTGGGCCGTCCACGACAGCGTCACGCGACCGCCGATGACGCTGCCGATCGCCCACTCGACGTGCGGGCAGATCGCCGCGGGCGCCGAGTGCACGTACACCACTCCACGGGTCACTACCGTCCACCTCCGCTCGCACTTCCATCGTTCTTCCCCAACGTGGACGTGCGTGACCGGCGGCAAATGGTGTGGCCTGCGAGGACATTGTGCACCGTGGGGTGGCCGTGACGCCACCCCCCGATGGAATGGACGCGAGCCGCCTCACCTGGTGACGGGCGCGCCGTCGTCCGACCAGAGGGGCGCGTCGGCCTGGCCGTCGGTCCACCCCCGGGACCGGCGGCTGTCGGCGCCGAGCGTCGGGCCGGCGACGGCCAGGAGGAGGAACAGGACGAGGAGGATCAGGGCTGCGGTCATGACCTCAGCCTGGTCCGAGAAAATCATCGCGTCCATCTGTTTCTTCTTCCGCTGATGCGTAAGATCAGCTGCATGATTGACGTCCGGAAGCTGGAGATCCTGCGCGAACTGGACCGCTGCGGCACGATCGCCGCCACCGCTGCGGCCGTGCACCTGACCCCGTCCGCGGTCTCCCAGCAGCTGGCGGCGCTGTCCAAGGAGACCGGCACCGCAATGCTCGAGCCGGACGGCCGGCGGGTCCGGCTGACCGAGGCCGCGCAGCTGTTGCTGGCGCACGCCCATCAGATCTTCACCCACCTGGAGCACGCCGAGTCCGATCTCGCCGCCTTCCGCCGCGGTGACGCCGGCACGGTGCGGGTCGGCACGTTCAGCTCCGCGGTGAAGGCGCTGGCCGTGCCGGTCATCTCCGATCTGGCCGGCTCGACCCGGATCCGGGTGGAGGTCCGGGAGGTGCAGCCGGAGGACGCCCTGGACGCCCTACTGGGCCGGCGCGTCGACCTGTGCATGAACCTGGCCGTGACCGAGCTGCTGCCCGGGCACGACGACAAGCGGGTGCAGTCCGAGCACCTGCTGGACGACGTCATGGACGTCGCGCTGCCGTTCGACCATCCGCTGGCCGACCGGCCGGAGATCGAGCTGCGGGACCTGGCCGACGCGGACTGGATCCTGGCCAACCCCGGGGTGCCGTGCTGGCAGCTCACCCGGCAGGCCTGCGAGCGGGCCGGCTTCCAGCCGCGGGCCCGGCACTATTCCGACGAGTTCGTCGGTGTGGTCGGGCTGGTCGCCGCCGGCCACGGGGTCAGCCTGGTCCCCCGGCTGGCGCAGCCCGAGTTCGCCCGGGAGCCGATCGTGCTCCGGCCGGTGGCCGGCGAGCCACCCGTGCGACGGATCAGCGTGCAGACCCGGGCCGGCACCGCCGACCAACCGCACATCGCCCCGGCCCTGGCCGCGCTGCGGCGGGTCGCCGCCGGGGTCGCGGCCGCGGCGCCGGTGCTGTGCCGGCCGGTGGCGGTACCGGCCGAACCGGCGGTCGCCGGGACGGGGCCGGCCCCGGTGCTGGTGCACTCGGCATGACGACCCGCATCGCGCTGATCCGGGGCATCAACGTCGGCCGGAACAAGCGGGTCGCGATGGCCGACCTGCGCACCCTGCTCGCCGACCTGGGATACAGCGACGTGCGGACGCTGCTGCAGAGCGGCAACGCCGTCTTCTCCGTGCCGGGATCGGCGCGCGGCGGCACGGCCGCGGTCGAGCAGGCGATCGAACGGGGGCTGGCTGATCAGCTCTCGGTGACCGCCCGGGTGCTCGTACGGACTCCGGCCCAGCTGGCGTCGGCGATCGAGGCCGACCCCTTCGGCGACCGGGCGCCCGACGGCTCCAAGCACTTTCTGGGGTTCCTGGCCGAGCCGCCGCCGGCGGCGACGGTCGCGGCCGTGCCGCAGCTGGGGCCGGACGCCGACACCGCCCCGGACGAGGCCCGGTTCGCCGCGGGCCACCTCTACCTGTGGTGCCCGAACGGCATCTCGAAGTCGACCCTGTGGTCGGTCGACTGGGACCGGCGACTCGGCACGGCGGTGACCCTGCGGAACTGGAACACCGTCACCAAGCTGCGCGAGCTGGCCGGCTGAGCCGGCGGTGGCTGCCCTCGCCGGCCGATCGGGCGAGGCCACCGTCGAGCACCCTCAGGACGGGCGATTCGGGAAGAGCGCGGCGTCCAGCAGCGGTGCCTGAAGCCGGGCCCAGGGCGAGAGCCCGCTGTCCGGGTCGGCGGCGGCGGCCAGGAACTCCGGCCAGGTCCACCAGGCCCACCGGTCGACCTCGTCGGGGCGCGGGTCGGGGTCGTCCTCGATGCGGGCGACCAGCACGGGGCACAGTTCGTTCTCCTCGACGGCGCCGTCGGAGGCCCGGTAGGAGAAGTCCGGGAGGACCATGCGCAGGTCGGCCGGTTCGATGCGCAGCTCGTACCGCATCCGGCGGGCGGCGGCGTCGGCCGGCGCCTCCCCCGGCGCCGGGTGCCCGCAGGCGGTGTTGGTCCAGACCGCCGGGAACGTGGCCTTGTCGGCGGCCCGGCGGGTCACCAGCAGCCGCCCGTCGGACCGGAAGCCGTAGCAGGAGAAGGCCAGGTGCCGCGGCGTCCGCGCGCCGTGCACGGTGGCCTTGTCGGCCAGCCCGATCGGCGTGCCCTGCTCGTCGACCAGCACGACCTGCTCGTTCTCGTCGAGCGGCGACGGTGGGAACGGGGCCACCCGGCGGCGCCCTGGATGCGTGGGGTCGGACAGTGGATGTCGGATCGGCGGCACGACCGCGAGCCTACCGATCGACGCGGCCGCCCCCGGCCCGCCCCCCCCCAGGCGGGGCGAACCCGGGCGGGCGGGCGGGGCGGGGGGGGGCGCGGTCCGGCGCCCCCACCGC
>NZ_JBMDXT010000272.1:0-27990 GCF_048594475.1 Nakamurella sp.
ACCGACCGGCTCACCTCGACCGGCGACACCCCCACCGCCCCGAGCACCGCCCGCTGCGACACAGCGAACGCGTCCGTCACCCGCGCCTGCCGCGCCGCCACCGCCCCCTTCACCCGCTCCAACACCGCCAGCTCATCCACCCGCGCCGCGTCATCGACCCCGTCGACCGGCACCGACAGCAACGCCGCGAGGAACGCGGCCGCAGCATCGGCGATCGTCGACATACGTTCGATTCTAGTGTGGGAAGGAGTCTGGCGCAACGGTGTCGCAGCTGCTAGTGTCAGGTTATTCGAACACACGGTCAGCCCTGCTGGAGGTCAACCTGATGAGACTCTCACAGACCTCCGACAGTGGCTGCACCCAGCGCCGGCAGGGCCGCCGGCACTACGGAGACCGAGATCGGGAGCGGGCCGACCCGCTCTCCGTCGGCATAGGCGACCACCATCGGGGACGCCGCACACGAGAGGGACACCGCCCGGCCGCGCAGCGTGCGAACCTCGGGCCGGCTCACGTGCCGACCCGGGTAGACCGACGGGAACAGCCGCACCAGGGTCGGCCGGCTGATCGAAGTGACCATCGTGACGTCCAGCTGCCCGTCGTCGGCGCGAGCGGCCGGGCAGATCTTCATCCCACCCCCGTACGAGGTCAGGTTGCCCACCGCGACCAGCATCGCGTCACAGTCCAACCCCTCGTCGTCGACCGTCAGGCGGTACGGGATCGGTCGGAACGAGGCCAGCTCCCGGACCAGCGCGACGTGATAGCGGGTCCGGCCGCGCGGCCAGGTCATGGCATTCATCCGCTCGTTGACCCGGGCGTCGAAGCCGGCCGCGACCACCGTGGCGAACCACCGTTGGGTGCCGTCGGCGGCCGCGACCCGGCCCAGATCGATCGGGCCGGCCATACCGGCCGCCACCACCCGGGCCGCAGCGGCCGCGTCCCGAACCGGCAAACCGAGGGCGCGGGCGACGTCGTTGCCCGACCCACCCGGCAGCACCCCCAGCAGCATCGCGGGTCCGGCCAGGACCGGGAGCACGGAGGCGAAGGCCCCGTCGCCGCCACACACCGCAACGGCCGACCGTCCCTCGGCCACCCCCGCGGCCGCGGACACGCGCGCATGCTCGGCCGACCGGGTCACCACCACGTCGACGGCCAGGCCGAGGCCGCGCAGTTCGGCGATCGCCGTCCCGGCGACACGCCGCGATCGACCCCGCCCGGCCTGCGGGTTCACCAGCACCGTGACGTCGCGGAGCACCGGCCAACAGTACGGTCCGACGGGGCCGGCGGCCCGGTTCAGCCCAGGGTCGCCCCGACCACGGCGGCCGGGTCGTCCAGATCGATCGGATCCTCCGCCGGCGGCCCGGGCACGACCACCACCGGGCAGGGCGCGTGCCGGACCACCTCGGCCGACACCGAATGGCCGATCACGTCGACCACCCCGGCCCGATGCCCACGGCCGACCACCAGCAGCTCAGCCCCCTCGGCCTCGCTCAACAGCACCTTGGCCGCAGCCCCGGCGCGGCTGCGCTCCACCACCCGCGGCGTCCCGCCGACCGCCCGCCGGGCCTCGGCGACGGCGGCCACCACCATGCAACTGGAGGCCCGGGCCAGCTGGATGTCCCGGCCGGGGCCGTGCGTCCAGGCATGCACGACCGTGACCGGCGCCCGGCGGGCCAGCCCCTCCCGGAACGCCCATTCCAGTGCCGCCCGGCTCGCCGGGGTGCCCTCGATACCCACCACGATGCCTGTGCCCATCTCGCTGCTCCCTCGCCGCGGCCCCGGCGCCCCGAGGCCCGTTCTCGACGCTAGGCAGCGTCCCCGACCCAGAGCAGGGCCGAAGGTCCCCGGCTTCCCGCGTAGGCTGACTTGCTGTGAATCTCGACGACGCGGCTGCGGTCAAGGCCCTGGACACCACCCTCACCAGCATCGAAGCGGTCATGGACGTCCAGCGGCTGCAGCGCACCATCGACGAGCTGTCCGAGGCGGCCAGCGCGCCCGACCTGTGGAACGACCAGGACAACGCCCAGAAGGTCACCAGCCGGCTGTCGCACGCCCAGGCCGAGCTCAAGCGCATCAAGGATCTGCGGCAGCGGCTGGACGATCTGGAGGTGTTGTTCGAGCTCGGCGACGAGGACCCGGACACCTACACCGAGGCGCAGGCCGAACTGGTCTCGCTGGGCAAGGAAATCGAGACCCAGGAGGTCCGCACCCTGCTGTCCGGCGAGTACGACGAGCGCGAGGCGATGGTCACCATCCGCTCGGAGGCCGGCGGCGTCGACGCGGCCGACTTCGCCGAGATGCTCCTGCGGATGTACCTGCGCTGGTCCGAGCGCCACGGCTACAGCACCGAGGTCTACGACACCTCCTACGCCGAGGAGGCCGGCATCAAGTCGGCCACCTTCCAGGTCAAGGCCCCCTACGCCTACGGCACTCTGTCGGTCGAGCAGGGCACCCACCGCCTGGTCCGCATCTCGCCGTTCGACAACCAGGGCCGGCGGCAGACGAGCTTCGCCGGCGTCGAGGTCGCCCCCGTGGTGGAGACCAGCGACCACGTCGACATCGACGAGAAGGACCTGCGGGTCGACGTCTACCGCTCGTCCGGGCCCGGCGGCCAGGGCGTCAACACGACCGACTCGGCGGTGCGCATCACCCACCTCCCGACCGGCATCGTGGTGTCCTGCCAGAACGAGCGGTCACAGATCCAGAACAAGGCGTCCGCGATGGCCGTGCTGCAGTCCAAGCTGCTGGAACGCCGCCGGCAGGAGGAACGGGCCGCGATGGATGCGCTCAAGGACACGGGCAACTCCTGGGGCAACCAGATGCGTTCCTACGTGCTGCACCCGTACCAAATGGTCAAGGACCTGCGGACCAACTACGAGGTCGGCAACCCGTCCGCGGTCTTCGACGGCGAGATCGACGACTTCATCGAGGCCGGAATCCGCTGGCGCCGATCCGAGGACGTCGAGACCACCGCCTGACGTCGAGGCCGGGCCGGTCAGATCGGCGACGGCATCAGCGTCAACGCCTGCGCCAGCGCATCTTCCTCGTAAGCCAGGTGCGAGCGCAGGATCTGGGCGAGATGGTCGGCCAGCGAACCGATCTCGGTGATTCCCTGATCGGTCGGGCCGGCGGCGTCGTCCTCGCGCACCAGGTCGACCAGCGCCCGGTCGAACCGGTCCAGCACCCCGGCGATCACGTGGTGCTCGGCCTCCAGCCGGTCCACCACCGCCCCGATCTGCGGGGCGGCCGCGCGCACGCCGGGGAACATGTGGGCGTCCTCGACCGCGTGGTGGATCGTCACGATCCGGCAGTACGAGGCGCAGAACGACCCGAGCGTCCAGTGGTTCTGCCGCACCGTCATCCGGCTGATCAACGACCGGGCGGCGCCCGGCGTCAGCTCCCCCTGGGCCACCTGCCGCACCGCCTGGTCGATCTGCTCCAGCTCGGCGCGCAGGTGGTCGTGGATGGCAACCAGGTTGCGCACGTTGTCCGGGAACGACGGCGCCGCGGCGGCCGGGTCCAGCCGGGGCGGCTGCGGCCGGTCCTGCACCGGCAGGCCGCCGGCGACACCCCAGTGCCCGTCGCGCTCCGGTCCGCCGGCGGGGCCGACGATCGACACGGCCTCGGGCGCCGGTGCGGGTGGCACGGTCACCGCGCCCCGGCGGGCGGCGGCGACCCGCTCCCGCACGTCCGGCGCCACCTCCTGCCCGAAACGCTCGATGGACGCGACGACGTCACCGGCCGGGGCCAGCAGGAAGGACGAGAAGCCCTGCTCCAGCACGAGATCGGTCAACTGGGCCCCCCAGTGTGCCGGCGGCCCATCCAGGAAACCGCCGGCTGCGGCGCCGAAGCGCCCGTTCACGTTGTAGATCCGCCGGATGTCGCCCGGCGCCCGGCCGGCCTCGATCGCCAGCTCGTCCAGCCGGGCGGTCAGCCGGGCGGTGCGGTCGGGGTCGGCGTAGGCCTGGGACGGCACCCACCCGTCGGCCAGCCGGGCGGTCAGCGCGAGCATCCGCGGCCGGTACGCCCCCACCCAGATGCCGACGGGGTGGGCCGGCGCCGGCCCGGGTGCGACGCCGTCGAGCGGGTGATGCCGACCGGGTCGGGTGACCGGGTCGCCGGGCGTCCAGATCGCCCGGATCACCCCGATCGCCTCCTCCAGCGCGTCGACCGCCTCGCCCGGGGTCAGCGTCGGCCCACCCATCCGGCCGATCGGCTCGAGGAAGTAGCCGGCGCCCAGCCCGAGCTCGACCCGGCCGCCGGTGAGCAGGTCGAGCGAGGCCACCGACCGGGCCAGCACCGCCGGCGGGCGCAGCGGCACGCAGGCCACGTCCGGGAACAGGCGGATGGTCGTCGTCGCCGCGGCCAGGTGGGCCAGCAGGGTCCAGGTGTCCAGCAGGTCCGGGTTGTACGGATGGTCCTGGACGCCGATCAGGTCGAGACCGGACTGCTCGGCCAGCTGGGCCAGCCGCACCACGGTCGCGGCCTGCGACGCCGGGTTGGGCAGGAACAGGCCGAAGGTCGGCTCGTGGCCCAGGTCCGGCATCCGACGCCCCTCTCCTGCGCCGGGCGGGACGCCGAGCACCGGATCACACTAGGGCCGGCGGCTCGACGCCGCAGCGTGATCAGGTCCGCCCGATCACGCACCAGGCCGAGGCGTCGACGTCGAACGGGGCCGGCGGCAGCAGCTCCCGGCAGCGCCGGCGCAGGGCGTCCCGGTCGGCGTCGGCGAGGCCCGCGACGTACGCCCCGGCCGGTCCGACCCCGAGCGTGTAGGGCTCCCACCACTGGTCGGCCGAGTCGTAGCGCACCCGGACGGAGAGCACGGTGTCCCAGATGACGTCCAGCCCGGCCGCCACGAACAGGCTCGCCAGGTGGCCGGCGCGGGCGCCGGCCAGGTCCGACTCGTCCGGCGCGGCCGGGTCCAGCGATCGGACCGCCCGCCAGAAGGTCGAGATCGGACCCCGGTCCCCCGCGTGGTCCCAGACGGTCGCCGCGACCGTCCCACCCGGGCGTGCCACCCGGCCCATCTCCCGCAGCCCGGCGACCGGGTCCCGCATGAAGTGCACGACCAGCGACGCCGCGACGACGTCGAACCAGCCGTCCGGCCAGGGCAGCTCCTCGGCCCGGCTCGGCCGCACGTCGAGGCCGGGGAAGCGGTCCCGCGCGGCCGCGACGAACGGTGCCGACGGATCGACAGCGCAGACCGATCCCACCCCGAGCCGATCCACCAGCCGGGCGGTCAACGCGCCGGGACCGCAGCCGACGTCCAGCGCCCGCCGCCCCGGGTCCAGGGCCAGCAACGGCACCAGCTCGTCGGCCAGCGGCTCGGAGTACCGGCCCATGAACCGGCCGTACGCCTGCGCCGCGACGTCGAAGCTCACCGGCTCGCCTCCTGCCGTTCCCGCAGGTCCGCCAGCCCCCGGACGGTCAGTGCGAGCGCCAGCTCGAAGCCCTGCTCGGCCCGGTCCGGGCCGAGGGTGGCGTTGGCCAGCGCGGTCTGCAGCGGCGAGTCCAGCGCCGGGTTGTCCTCCCAGATCACCGACGGCGCTCCGACGTCCAACGCGGCC
This sequence comes from Nakamurella sp., assembly GCF_048594475.1. NCBI lineage: Bacteria > Bacillati > Actinomycetota > Actinomycetes > Nakamurellales > Nakamurellaceae > Nakamurella > Nakamurella sp. The sequence continues at coordinate 5,568 of NZ_JBMDXT010000272.1, forward strand.
CCCAGGCACAGGTTGTCCAGCATGGTGACCGCCAGCACCACCGCATCCGGACCGAAACCGGCCCGGCTCAGCAGGCCGGCCAGCGCCGCGTACTGGCGCAGCGTCACCGGGTCGCTGATCGTCTGCGCGACCAGGGCCGGGATCGCCGCCGGGTGCGCGGCGAAGGCATCCCGGTAACTGCGAGCCCACGCGGCGACGCCGTCCTCCCAGGGGACGTCGTCGTCGATCGGGGCGAACCGGCCGGCCAGCAGGCCCCGGATGCCCTCCACGATCTCGGCCCGCCCGGCCACGTGGTGGTAGAGCGAGGAGACGCTCACCCCGAGCTTCTGCGCGACCTCCGGCACGGTGAACCGGCCGGTGCGGTCGAGCAGCTTGAGCGCCGTCCGGCAGATGAGCTCGCGGGACAGGATCGGCTGCGACGGGCGGGGCACCGGCTCAGTCTGCCCGGTGCACGACGGTGCCGTCGACGACGGTCAGCGGGACGGGGGCCTGCGCGAACTCGTCGGGGGCCGCGACCAGCGGGTCGAGTCCGAACGAGGACAGGTCGGCCCGGAAGCCGACCTTGATGCGGCCGCTGACGTCGTCGAGCCCGGCCGCCGCGGCTGCCGCGGTGGTGTACCCGTGCAACGCCTGCGCGGCGGTCAGAGCCTGTCCGGGCAGCACCGGGGCGGCGTCGAAGAGCCCGTGCGGCCGGCGCAGCTGCGCGTCGGCGATGACTCCGCGCGGGTCGAACGGGGCGACGGGCCAGTCCGACCCGAGCGCCAGCCGGGCGCCGGCGTCGGCCAGGTCCCGGCAGCGGAACGCCCGCCGGGCCCGCTCCGGACCGAGCCGCTCGGACCAGTTGTCGCTGTGGTCCGCGCTGGTGTACAGGGTGCAGTGGGTCGGTTGCATGCTGGCGGTGACGTCGAGCGCGCGGAACCGGCCGACCAGCTCGGTCGGGATCGTCTCGATGTGCTCGATGCGGTGCGGCACCCGCCCGCGCCGCGTCCCGGACAGGGCGTCCAGCACGTACCGCACGCCGGCGTCGCCGATCGCATGGGTGACCACCGGGACCCCGCGGTCGGCCAGATAACCGGCCGCCCAGACGTACTCGGCCGGGTCCGGCCAGAACGGGACCGTGCTCTCGCCGTGCGTGTCGGCGCTGGACAGCCAGGCGGTCCCGCCATCGACGGTGCCGTCGATCATGAACTTCACGCCGTCGACCCGCCAGCGGGCACCGCCGGAGCGCTGCCGGTCCACCAGGTCGTCCAGCTCGGCCCGGGTCACCCCGGGCATGCAGAACGGGGCGAACCGCAGCCGCATGGGCAGCCCGCCGGCGGCGTTGTCGGCCGCATCCAGATGGCCGACCAGGTCGGCCGAATCGGCCTCGAAATCCATCGCGTTGCCGGCGGTCAGGCCCGCGGCGGCCATCCGGTGCAGCAGATCGGCGAACCGGGCCCGGCGCACCGCCGGCCCCTGCGGCGGCAGCACCGCCTGCACGAGCTCGTACGCCGGGATCTCCAGCAGGTGCCCGGTCGGCACGCCGTTCCCGTCGCAGACGACGGTCGCGCCCCCGGCGAACTCGCGCGGCCCGTCGATGCCGGCCCGCTTCAGGGCGGCGGGCGAGGCGACCGCGGCGTGCGCGTCGAACATCAACAGGAACACCGGCACGTCGCCGACCGCGCGGGTCAGCGGCTCGTGGGTGATCGGGCTGCGGCCGAAGGCGTTCGGATTCAGACCCCAGCCCAGCACCCACTCGCCCGGCTCGTCCCGCTGGGCCCGGCGCAGCGCCTCGGTCAGCTCGTCGAGGGTGCGCACCGCGGACAGATCGGCGCCGCGGGTCAGCCCGAGCCCGAGGACGGGATGGATGTGCCCGTCGACCAGGCCCGGCGTGACGGTGGCCGCCCCCAGGTCGATGACCCGGGTGCCGGCACCCCGCCAGCCCGCGACGTCGCGGCGGTCGCCGACGGCGGTGATCAGCCCACCCGTGACGGCCACCGCGGTCGCGGCCGGACGCGCCACATCCAGGGTGTGCACGGTGTCGGCGGTGACGATCAGGTCGGGGGTCACGGGGCCAGCTCCTCGTCGGTGGCAGCGTCGGTCACACGGTCGGTCACAGAATCGGTCACAACGTCGGTCGAACTGTCGGTCGAACTGTCGGTCGAAGCGTCGATCACGGCGTCGGTCGGTTCCGGCGGTGGCAGATGGCCGTCCTCGGCGTGCACGGCGCCGATGCCGGCGTAGACGGCCGGGCGGCGGGCCTTGAGCACCCGGGCCGCGACGGCGGCAACCAGGAAGGTCACCGGCACGATGCCCACCAGCACCACGTTGATCGCCCCCTCGGCCGTGGTCAGCAGGTCGATGTGCACGGCCAGGGCGATCGCCGCGGCCGAAAGCAGCACCGCGGCCAGCGCGGCGCAGCCGGTGGCGACCCAGGCCTTCACGGTATGCCGCCGTCGCCAGAAGTAGGCGACCACCGCGACCGAGGTCAGCGCCTGCAGGGCGATGATGCCGACGATGCCGGGGGTGTTCACCTTGAGCAGCAGGTCGGTGTACGGGTCGGCCCCGGCGACCGCGAACCCGGTGATGACGACCGCGGCGAGCAGGGACTGGACGGTGCCGGCGACCGACGGGGAACCGTACGTCGGGTGGGTGTGGGCCAGCCGGGCCGGCAGCAGGCCGTCCCGGGCCAGGTTGAAGGTGTAGCGGTTGATGGCGTTGTGGAAGGCGATCTGCGAGGCCAGCACGCTGGTCATGATCAGCACGTACATCACGTCGGACGCCCAGGTGCCGACGTACTGCTCGATGGCCACGAAGAACAGGGTGGCCGGATCGGCGGCGGCCGCCGTCAGCACGCCCTCGTTGCCGAACGCCTGGATGATCGCCCAGACGATCAGGCAGTAGAACAACCCCATGAACACGACGGCGCCGTAGGTGGCCCGCGGGATCGACCGCTCGGGGTTGCGGGCCTCGGGCCGGTAGAGCGCGGTGGACTCGAAGCCCATGAAGGCGGCGAAGCAGAACGCGAGCACGCCGATCATGCCGGGCGCGAACATGGCCTCGGGGCTGAACGACGCGGCCGACAGCGCGCTGGTGCCGGGGGCGCCGCCCTGCACGATGACCGCCCCGGCCAGCAGGGCCAGGATCGCGGTCTCGGCGATCAGCAGCACGCCGAGGATCTTGGCGCCGACGTCGATGCCGCGGCGGCCGACGAACCACACGATGACCACGGCCGCCAGGGCGAGCACCCACCACGGCACGTCGTAGCCGGTGAAGGTCGCGATCGCGTCCGAGACCTGCTGCCCGAGCAGCCCGTAGACGCCGATCTGCAGCGCGTTGTAGGCGACGACGGCCAGCACGCCGGAGGACATGCCCATCGTCCGCCCCAGGCCCAGGGTGATGTAGCTGTAGAACGCGCCCGCCCCGCCGGTGTGCCGGGTCATGGCCATGAACCCGACGGCGAAGATCGCGAGCACCGCCCCGGCGGCCAGGTAACCGGCCGGGGCGCCGATGCCGCCGACCAGGATCGCGACCGGGGCGACGCCGGCCATCACGGTCAGCGGGGCGGCCGCGGCGATCACCAGGAAGGCGATGCCGCCCGCGCCGAGGGCATTGGTCTTGAGGTGTTCGGCGGCTCCCCCGCTCGGCGGTGGTGGCATCTGCGCTCCCGGGGTCGATCGGCGGGCGGCGGGGCTGGTCGGCGCGGTCGGGGTCACCGGCGGGCTCCTTCTCGAGCAGGTTAGGACGGGGCGGCGGTGCGCAGATCACGAGCGGGTGGCACGAACGGCGGCATTGCGGCTGGTGGGAGAACTCTCGACTCACCGAAACCGAATCGGTTTCGTTTATAGGATGGGCCCCCCGGACGGAGGTGTCAAGACCCTTTCCGGTTGCCCGGGGTCGTCCGGGGTACAGGTCGTGGGACGGCCCACCCGAGACAGAGAGGGGACGCTGTGACGGCGACCGAACCGCGACCAGCCCCGACCACCACCGACGCCGGCATCCCGGTGGCCAGCGACGAGCATTCGCTGACCGTCGGGGCCGACGGTCCGCTGCTGCTGCAGGATCACTACCTGCTCGAGCAGATGGCCAATTTCAACCGCGAGCGCATCCCGGAGCGCCAGCCGCACGCCAAGGGCGGTGGCGCCTACGGCACGTTCGAGGTGACCGCGGATGTCAGCGCGTACACCCGCGCGGCGGTGTTCCAGCCGGGCGCGACCACCGACCTGGTGGCCCGCTTCTCCACCGTCGCCGGCGAGCGGGGCTCACCCGACACCTGGCGCGACCCGCGGGGCTTCTCCGTGAAGTTCTATACCTCCGAGGGCAATTTCGATCTGGTCGGCAACAACACCCCGGTGTTCTTCATCCGGGACCCGATGAAGTTCCAGCACTTCATCCGGTCGCAGAAGCGGCGGGCCGGCAACAACCTGCGCGACCACGACATGCAGTGGGACTTCTGGACCCTGTCCCCCGAGTCCGCGCACCAGGTGACCTGGCTGATGGGCGACCGGGGCATTCCCCGCACCTGGCGGCACATGAATGGCTACTCCAGCCACACCTATATGTGGATCAACGCCGACGGCGTCAAGCACTGGGTCAAGTACCACTTCAAGACCGACCAGGGCATCGAGTGCTTCACCCAGGACGAGGCCGACCAGATGGCCGCCGTCGACACCGACTACCACCAGCGGGATCTCTGGGAACACCTGGAGGCCGGTGAGTTCCCGAGCTGGACGCTCAAGGTCCAGATCATGCCGTTCGACGACGCCAAGACCTACCGCCTGAACCCGTTCGACCTGACCAAGGTGTGGCCGCACGCCGACTACCCGCTGCACGAGGTCGGCCGGATGACGCTGAACCGCAACGTCACCGACTACCACACCGAGATCGAGCAGGCCGCGTTCGAGCCGAACAATCTGGTCGCCGGCACCGGCCTGTCGCCGGACAAGATGCTCCTGGCCCGCGGGTTCTCCTACGCCGACGCGCACCGGGCCCGGCTCGGGGTGAACTACAAGCAGATCCCGGTCAACGCACCCAAGGTGCCGGTGCACTCCTACAGCAAGGACGGGCACATGCGGATCACCCCGGTGACCGACCCGGTGTACGCACCGAACTCCTACGGCGGACCGGCGGCCGATCCCGCCCGCACCGACGACGGCGGGACCTGGCACGCCGACGGCGAGATGGTGCGCACCGCCTACGCGCTGCGGCCGGACGACGACGACTGGAGCCAGGCCGGCACCCTGGTCCGGGAGGTGCTGGACGACGACGCCCGCGGCCGGCTGGTCGACAACATCGTCGGGCACCTGCTGAACGGGGTCAGCGAACCGGTGCTGGCTCGCGCGTTCGATTACTGGCGCAACGTCGACAAGGGCCTGGGCGACCGGGTCGAGCAGGGCGTACGGGCCAAGCAGTCCGAGAAGGATCCGAAGGCCGCGCAGCAGGCCAACCCGGCCCGGGAGTCCATGCAGCGCAAGGCGTGACCGGCCGGGCCAGCGGTCCCCCACTGGACCGCGACGCCCGGCTCGCGACGGTGTGGACTCGGCTCGTGTTCGAACTCTGGACCCGGTACGAGCCGATCCACGCCGTCACCTATTTCTCCCCCGATGCGGCCCGCGCAGCGACCGACGGCGGCTATCGCGGGTTCTGGATGGGGTACTTCGCCCAACGGGCGGCGCCGCTCGGGCCGGTCGGCCCGGCGGTGGTGACCGGCTGCTTCTTCGGCTTCCACCCCGATCGGGTCGCCCGGGCCCTGCCGGACGCCTGGTCGTTCGCCGGGCCGGACCGGGCGCTCGCCGCCCGGCTGGACGGCGTCGACCGGACCCTGCGCCGGGTCTGGGGGGCTGAGCTGCTCGGCTCCGCCGTGGTCGCGGAGGCCGCCGCGCTGCTGTGGGCCGCCGCCGAGGCGGCGGACACCGCCGGCCGCGTGCTCGGCGCGGCCAACCAGGCCCTGCCCCGGCCGGAATCCGACCATCTGGCCATCTGGCAGGCGTCCAGCACCCTGCGCGAGCACCGCGGAGACGGGCACATCGCTGCGCTCATCGCCCACGACGTCGGGCCGGTCGAGGCGATGACCCTCAAGATCGCCGCCGGCGTGGCCGATGGTGCCGGGTTGCGCCGGGCCCGCGGCTGGCCGGACCAGGCGTGGAGCGACGCGGCGGCCGCGCTGACCGACCGCGGCTGGCTCGACGGCGTGGGCCGGCCCACCGCCGCCGGCCGGCGGGGCGCCGCGGACATCGAACGGTGCACCGAGGCGGCCGCGGCCTCGCCGTGGGTCGCCCTCGGTCCGGCGCGGACCGGGCGGACCCGGGACCTGCTCGACCGGCTGGTCGCGCCGATCCTGGCCACCGATCTGATCCCGGTGCTCAACCCGATCGGTCTGCCCCGGCCCGGAAACGCGACGGCCCGCTCACTCCCGACCGGGAGCTGAGCGGGCCGGTTGCGCCGAAGGATCGGAGAGGATCAGGCGGCGAGGGCCTTGGCCTTGAGCCGATCGAACTCGGCCTGGTTGATCGCGCCGCTGTCCAGCAGGCTCTTGGCCGACGCGATCTGGTCGGCCGGGTTGCTGGCCGCGGTGACGGACTTGATGTACTCGGCCTGCGCCTTCTGGACCTCCTTCATCTGCTCCAGCTGACGCTCGTGCATGCCCTTGCCGCGGGCAATCAGGTAGACCAGGATGCCCAGCCACGGGATCAGGATGACGAACAGCACCCAGAACGTCTTGGCCCCACCGCCGATGTCGCGGCTGCGGAAGATGTCGCCGAAGATCCAGAACAGGCACATGATCCAGGCGAAGAACAGGAAGAACTCGAGCAACGCGAGCAGGAACGATCCGTTGTCGTTGAACATCGGGTGGGCCTTTCGAAGCAGCACACAGGACGCCCGGAGCCGGGCGCGCCACCAGTGTTGGCCGGGCGGGTCGGCGGCGCATCCACCGATGTGGGTGAGATCGACGCCCGGCCCGGCCGGAATTCGGTGGCGGATGGGCCACCGCCGTTCCCACAATCCGGGCGTGACCATCGAGACCATCGACGTGCCGGTGTCCGGCGGTGTGGTGCGGGGTCGCCGCGAGGGCGACCTGTCCGTCTTCCGCGGCATCCCGTTTGCCTCGCTGCCCGCCCGCTTCGCCGCGCCCGGGCCGGTCCGGCCCTGGCCGGGGGTGCGGCCGGCCACCGCGTTCGGCCCGCCACCGCCCCAGTCGACCGCGCTCGGACCGGCCGGAGGCCCGGCCGCCGGCCCGGCCGAGGGAGACGACTGGCTGACCGTCAACGTCTGGTCGCCGGACGTCGACGGGCGGCGCCCGGTGAGGGTGTGGATCCAGGGCGGGGGGTACGCGTTCGGCACGTCCGGGCTACCGGAGTACGACGGCGCGGTGCTGGCCGCCGGTGGCGTCGTCCTCGTGACGTTCAACTACCGGGTCGGGCTCGAGGGCTTCGGCGTGGTGCCCGGCACCCCGGCCAACCGGGGGCTGCTGGATCAGGTGGCCGCCCTGACCTGGGTGCGGGACACCATCGCCCGGTTCGGCGGGGACCCGGACCAGGTCACGGTGTTCGGCCAGTCGGCCGGCGGTGGCTCGGTCGCCGCGCTGCTGGCCATGCCCAGGGCGGCCGGCCTGTTCCGACGGGCGATCGCGCAGAGCGTGCCCGGGACGTTCTTCACGCCGGCGCTGGCCGCCGACGTCGCCCGGGCCTGCGCGGCCGAGCTCGGCGTCGGGGTCGCCGACCTGCCGGCGGTGGACCCCGAGGTGCTGCCGCTCGCCGGCGACGCGGTGCTGGCCGCGATCGATCGCCACGGGGACCGGTGGGGACCGGCCGCCGCCGCCGGCGTGCCGTTCGCTCCCGTCGTCGACGGTGACGTGCTGCCGACGACGCCGTGGCGCGGCCTGACCGGCCGGGTCGACCTCCTGGTCGGGCACACCCGGGACGAGCAGCGGCTGCTCAGCGTCCTCACCGGCCGGCTGGGCACGGTCACCGCCGCGCAGGCGGCCGCGACCGCGGCGACGTTCGCCCCGGACCCCGAGCGCTACCGGCAGGCCCTGCCCGACCCGGACCGCCTGGACGAGGTGGTCCGCTCCGACTGGCTGTTCCGCATGCCGTCGCTGCACCTGGCCCGCGCCCAGCTCGCGGCCGGCGGCCGTGCCTTCGTGTACGAGCTGACCTGGCCGGCCCCGGGCGGCGGCGGGATCTTCGGCGCCTGCCACGGCCTGGACGTCCCGCTGGTCTTCGGCAACCTGACCGCCGGCCGGCCGGCCGCGCTGATCGGCGAACCGGGGCCGGCGGCGCGATCGGTCTCGGCGCAGATGCGCGCCGCCTGGACGGCCTTCGCCACGACCGGTGACCCGGGCTGGCCGGCCTTCGACTCGGGCCTGGTCCGGCTCTTCGACGCGGAGCCGGCCGTCGCCCCGTACCCCGAGCGGCTGTCCGCCGAGATCTGGCCCGATCCGCCGGAGGTGCTCGATCTCATTGCTCCGGGCGGGTGAGTCACGGCCGGCCGCTCGGCAGGTCGACGGTCGGCCCTGGGCCGATCGACCTGAAAACTACGCACAGTCGTCGTTACAATGCATTGCGTGACGGCCCGGCGTCGGTATGAGCGCTGCGGGGGCCGAGCCATCTGATCGGGGGTCACGATGGAGCCGGCGGCGATGCTCGACCTGCTACCCACCGCGGCGGTCGTGGTCGACGCGGACGGCCGCGTCGTGCGGGCCAATCCGGCGGCGAGGGCCGCGGTCGGGGGTGATCCGCTCGGCCGCCGGCTGCTGGGCCTGGTCCACCCCGACGACCGCTCCGCGCTGCTGCAGCACTGGCGCGCCGCGGCGGACGGGGACGGATCGCTGCAGGTCGACTGCCGGCTGCGGGACGGCCATGACGGTGACCTCTGGTGGCGGTTGACGGCCCGCCGGGTCCCGGAGGACGCCGGCTGCTGGGTCGGGTCGGCCGTCGACATCCAGTCCGACGTGGCCGCCCGGGCGGATGCGGCCCGACGGGACGCGCTTCGGCTGCGCATGCTCGACGCGACCGTGGACTGCATCAAGCTGATCGACCTCGACGGCACGCTGCGCGAGATGAACCGGGCCGGGTGCGCCGCGCTCGGCCTGCCGGTGGACGAGCGGGACTTCGGCATGCGCTGGCTCGACCTGTTGCCCGCCGCGGTGCGCGCCTCCGGCCGCCGTGCCCTGGCCACGGCCCGGCAGGGCCGCCCGGCCCGCTTCGCCGGGATGAGCCAGGTCGGGGACGCCCGACCCCGGTACTGGGACAACCTGCTGACGCCGCTGCCGGACGCGGACGGGCGGATCCGCTCGATCCTGTGCGTCTCCCGGGACACCACCGACCGGCACGACACCGAACGGCGGCTGCGCGACGCCGGCGAGGTCGATCACCTCACCGGCCTGCTCAACCGGCGCGCGTTCGAGCGACGGCTCCGTCGGATGGTCTCCGGCGCCCGGCAGGCCGGCACCGAGCTGGGTCTGGCGATGATCGACCTGGACCACTTCAAGAACATCAACGACAGCCTGGGCCATCCGGCCGGCGACCATCTGCTGCGCGTGGTCTCCCGGCGCCTGCGCCGGGCGCTGCCCGCCGGCACGGTGATCGGCCGGATCGGCGGGGACGAGTTCGCGGTGGTCGCGCCGCAGCCGGTCGCCATCGCCGACGTGGCCCGGCTGGCCCGGGCCCAGCTGGCCCGGCCCATCCTCTACCGCGGCCGGCCGATCGGGGCCGGCCTGAGCATCGGGGTAGCCGGCTTCCCGCGGGATGCCGCGGACGCCGCCGACCTGCTGGTCTGCGCCGACACCGCGCTGGCCGAGATGAAGGCCGACGGCCGGGGCGGCGTGCGCGAGTTCGGCAGCGAGCTGCGCCAGGCCCGGCAGCGGCGGGCCGCCCACCTCGACCGGGCCCGCATGGTGCTGGACCACGGTGTGCTGGAGGCGTACTACCAGCCGCTGGTCTGCGTCAACGACCGGAGCGTCGTCGGGGTGGAGGCCCTGTTGCGGTGGGGCGGGGCGGCCGGCACCGGCCGGCTGCCGGGCGACCTGGCCGACGCCTTCGACGACTACGAGCTGGCCACCGCGCTCGGCGACCGGATGCGGGAGCGGGTGCTGGCCGACACCGCGCAGTGGCTGGCGTCCGGCCGCTCCCCGGGCTCGGTGTCCCTGAACGCGGCACCGGTGGAGTTCCTGCGCGAGGACTTCGCCGACCGGGTGCTGGGCGATCTGGAGCGGCACCACATCCCACCGGGGATCGTCGAGATCGAGATCACCGAGCGGGTGCTGCTGCAGCGGCATGCCGAGGTCGTCCGCGGCACCCTGGCCGTGCTGCGGGCGGCCGGCCTGCGGATCACCCTGGACGACTTCGGCACCGGCCGGTCGTCGCTGGCCGACCTGCGCGAGTTCCCGGTCGACGGGCTCAAGATCCACCAGGACTTCGTCGCCCGGATGGTCGACGACGCCTCGATCGCCGACCTGGTGTACGCCACGATCCAGCTCGGATCGACCCTGAAACTGACGGTGACCGCGGAAGGGGTCGAGACCGAGCAGCAGCTGCAGATGCTGCGGGTGCCGGGCCGGTCACTGCTGGGGCAGGGCTACCTGTTCGGCGCACCCGTCCCCGCCGCCCAGGTGCCGGGGCTGCTGCCGGGCATCGGCGCATCGGCCTGACCGGGGCCGGCCGCGCCCCCCACGGGTCGGTCAGGACGCCGGTTCATCCGGCGTCGGCGCCACCGGAGCGTCCAGCACGGTCACCGGCATCCCGTAGGGCAGGAACCGCACCTGACGGTGGCTGTCGGTGTTGTGCCGGTTCGCCCGCAGCGCCTCCAGTTCGGTGGCGAAGACCTGCTCGACCCGGGCGTCCCCGCCGCCGTCGACGGTGTAGATCACCCAGACGCCCTCCCCCGTCTCCCCGGTCGTCTCGGCGGTCGGCGCGCCGCGGCGGGAGCCGCCCGGCCCGTCGAACCCGGCGCCGGTCCGTTCGTTGGCCGCGTTCATCATCCGCGCGAACTGGCCCAGGGCTCCGCGCAGCTGCTCGCCGGCACCGGGGAAGAATCGATTGAGGTCGTCCGGGTCGAATCCGAACGGATCGTTGCTGGCCATGGGTGACCTCCGTCTCGCACTGTCTGAGTGGCTCCAGTGTGCCTGCGACCCGCCGGTGCGAGGGTAGGGAGAAACCCTCATCCTTCCCCGAGAAGCCCGGCGGCGTCACTTCAGCGCGAAAGCGAACAGCTTGTTGTTCGGCGTGCCGCCGAGATTCGCGTAGCCCGAGCCCCAGTAGACGGTCCCGTTGGAGACCGCGGCGCCGGACAGGCACGAACCACCGCTGGCGAAGCTCCACAGCTCCGTCCCGGTGGCGGCATCGAGCGCGTACATCCGGCCGGACGGGTCGAGCGAGCACCCGAACACGACCCCGTTGGCCGCCGTCACCGGGCCGGAGGTGCCGCCGCCGCCCGACGGCCGCGACTGCCAGACGATGCGGCCGCTGGCCGCGTCGAGCGCCGTCCAGATGCCGTCGGTGGACCCCAGGTAGGGCTTGGCGTTGCTGTTGGCGTTGGCCGTGTAGACGCGCCGGCCGTCCACGGCCGATCCCCACTGGAGTCCGCCGGCGGTGCCGCCGGGGCCGGTGTCGGTCACCCACCGGACCGCGCCGCTGTCGGGATCGAGGGCCCAGTACTGGCCACTCTTCTGCCCGGCGCCGAGCAGCTCGTCGCCGTTGCCGGCCCTGAAAAGGGCCGGCGCCTGGCCGAAGTCGTAGTCCGGGCCGGCGGGCTGGGGGCAATTTGGGTGCGGTCTCGTCGAAGACGCAGGCCACCGTCCAGGCGTCGAACGGCAGCGCGCGCGTCGCCCATTTGATCGCCCCGGTACTCATGTCGAGCGAGAGGATCGAGTCGAAGTGGTTGTCGGCGGGCAGGCAGGCCCGTTGGGCGGTGGGATCGCTGCCGGCCGCAGCGATGCACGCGAGCACGGAATCGGGAACGTCGTAATTGTTGCCCGAACTGATGTAGACCGAATGGCGTTTGGTGTCGATGGCCGGCGAGCTGCCCCAGACGGCATTGCCGGGAAATGCTTCACTTGGCGTCAGGTACGTCTTCCACAGAATCCTGCCGGTGGCCAGGTCCAGCGACTGGGTGATGATCGCCGACGGGTGGCTCTCGAGCTGGGTCTTCCACAGCAGTGCCCCGCTGGCCTTGTCGATCGCGAGGACCGCGCCCCCGCCACCGAACGGGCCCTGGTTGCCGATCACCAGCGTGCTGTCGGTGAACGCCGGTGTCGCGCGGGCCTTGTCGCCCGGGATCCCGGTGTAGTCCGAGATCTTCCGCTGCCAGGCCAGGCCGCCGGTGGCCTTGTCCACGGCGTACAGGTTGCCGGCCCAGTCCGGGAAATACACCCTTTGACCGTCAACGGCCGGCGTGGCCGACACGTCGCCCCCGGTGGTGAACACCCACTTCGGCCGCAGCCCACCCACCGTGGTCGGTGAGATCTTCGCCTCGCTGGCCGCGTACCTCGTGTTCTGCCGATCCCCGCCGGCCGAATTCCAGGAAATTCCACCCGGGGCGGCGGCGGCGGAACCCGTGAGGAGAAACGTCCCGGCGACCATCGCGGCAATGGCCACCACAGTGGCGGCCCGAGATCGAGTGATCATGTCGGCACCTTCCCGCTCGCACTGGACATGACAAACGCCGGCCGCCCGGTCGATCTACGGACTCGTGAACTCGTACAGGTCGTCGCAGAAGTTGCGGTCGATGATGTTGCGCCCCGTGGAATCCCGGACGATCGTGAAGGAGTCCGGCACCTCGGTGTCGTCGCTGACGTCACCCGGAGTGCCGTGGTAATCGATGGCGATGGAGTAGCGGAAGGTGCCGGAGTCGACGAGCACAAGACGCCCATTCTTGTCCGTCCAGCGGTCCGCACCCGAAGCCTGGGCGACGATCGTGATCGTGCCATCGCCGTTGTCCACGATCTTGTCGTCGCGGTTGTTGACGGTGGACGAATTGGTGTAGGTGCCACCGGTGTCCAGGTTCGTGAAGATCACTCTGCCGGAGGCGCTCTCCCGGTAGTACGGGAAGACGTTCGGACCACCGCGCTGGTTGAGAAGGAAGCTGACGTGGATGTCAACGTCCTGACGGGTGCGGACCACGTGCGACGTACCGACACAATCGAAGAAGTCGGTGGAGACGTCGTCTCCATTGGTGTGGCCCGACGACCAGAAGATGGTCCGCCCCCGTCCATCGCAGGGTCGATCCACCAATCGGGCGAATTGTGAGGTTCGTCCTTTTCGCCCACCTGGCGGAGGGTCTACCGCAGGAGGACTGCGACCTGCCGCCTGATCTCGCCGATCAGATCGTCGACGCTTCGCTCGGCGTTCACCGTCGGCGCCAGGCAGGCCAGCATGATCGCCGACACGACGCGGGCCAGGGTCGACGCGTCGGCGGAGCGCAGGCGCCGGTCACGCTGCAGCACCGTGGCGATCGCGCTCTCGGTCTGGGCGTTCATCGCCAGGGCGTCGCGGTGATGGGGCTCCGCGGGGTCGCCGAAAACCATCTCCCGCAGGTACGTGCGACCGTTGTCGACCCGCACCCGGTTGCAGGCCACGATGGGTCGGATGAGCTCGACCACGGCATCGAGCACGTCGGGAGCAGCGGCGGCCGCTTCGATGCCCCGCGCGAGAGCATCGACGTAGTCGGAATTCTGAACGAGCATCAGCAGCTCGCCCTTGGTCCGCGCATAGAGGAACAGGGTTCCGGCGCCGATGTCGGCGCGATCGGCGATCTCCTGCGTGGTGACGTCGTCGATGCCGCGCTCGGTCAACAGTTCCCGCGCCGCCGCGGTGATCCGGTCGAGCTTGTCCTGCTTGTTCCGCTCCCGCCGGCCGGCGGACCGTGGGTTGCTCGTCGACAAACCGGGCCACCTCCACCAACCGTGCTCACCGCCGGATGCGAGCCTAGTCAACGGCCGGCCGGTCAGCGGCCGAGTACTCACCGGCCGATCTACCGACGGCTACCGACGGCCGATCTCTCACCGGCCCAGGAACTCGACGGCGCACCCCGCCGAGCGAGAACAAGACAACGTCGATGCTGTCGAATCCCAGCGCCCCGATGAAGGCCAGGGCGTCATCGGCCGTCTCATCGATGGTGCCCGGAACCGAGCCGGTGGACCCGCCGACGCCGCGCTTGGGCCCCAGTTCACGGTAGGCGTAGGAGATGTCACCGACCGCGATGCTGAGCTGCGGCGCCCGCGCGGAGGACGTCATCACCGGTTCACCGGCCCGGCGGCGACGGACTTGCCCCGCGCGCCGGAGGTGCCGAGCGAGGACAGCGCCTGCGGAATCTCGTCGAATCGATGAACCTGCCCGACCACCGGACGCAGCGCCCCGGCGTCGACCAGGTCGGCGATCTGGCGGAGTTGGTCGCCGCTGGCCCGCATGAACAGGAACTCGTAGTGCACACCCAGGGCGCGAGCGGACCGGCGAACCTTCCGGCTCAGCAGGGACATCGCGACCCGCAGCACCGGATTGGCGCCCATCTCCCGGGCAAACGCCGGATCGGGCGGACCGGCGATCCCGATCGCCCGGCCGCCCGGCTTGAGGATCCGCAGCGACTTCGCCAGATTCGTCCCGCCCAGACTGTCCAGGACCAGGTCGTAGCCGCTCAGCAGCTGTTCGAAGTCCTGATCGCGGTAGTCGATGACGACGTCGGCTCCGAGCTCCCGGACGAAGTCGACAGTGGCCGCACCGGCCGTCGTCGCCACGGTCGCGCCGAGGTGCTTGGCCAGCTGGATCGCGATCGAGCCCACTCCCCCGGCCCCGGCGTGGATCAGGACCTTGTCGCCCGCCTTCACCCGGCCCCGCTCGACCAGCGCCTGCCAGGCGGTCAACGACACCAGCGGCAGCGAGGCCGCCTCCAGCATCGTGGCCGATGCCGGCTTGATCGCCAGATCGGTCTCGGCGACGGCGATCCGCTCGGCAAAGGTGCCGATCCGGTCCTTGTCCGGCCGGGCGAACACCTCGTCCCCCGGCCGGAACCCGCGTACCCGGTCGCCGACCCCGATCACGGTCCCGGCCACGTCGTTGCCCAGGATCAGCGGCAACGAGTACGGCAGGATCTGTTTGAACTCACCCAACCGGATCTTCTCGTCGAGTTGATTCAGCCCGGCGGCATCGACCCGCACCAGCACGTCGTGCTCACCCACGACCGGGTCCGGGACCTCCGCGACCTGCAGCGGCTCCCGATATTTGGTGACGACAAACGCTTTCATGGGCGGTGACTCCTCGAACGGTGCGCGGCTCGACCCCCGAACCGACTCCCCTCAATATTGAGCGCACTCAGTTTTGTATTCAAGCGGTCGACGGTGTGGTCGTGCTCACCCTTCCGCGCTGGTGGCCGACCGGGCGGCACCAGCGACGCCCCTTAGACCGGAACCGCCGCCGGCGCGCTGTCGCCCGCCCCGAGCTTCTCGTTCGCGCCCTTGATCACCCAGTACACCGACGCCAGCGACAACGCGGCGACCACGAAGACCAGCAGCGGGGCGATGGACAGTTCCTTGGGGGCGAACCCGACCGCGAAGACCGAGGTGTCCCAGAGCCCGTGGAGCACCATCGCCCAGACCAACGAACCCGTGACCCGGCGGGCGATGTAGAACGCCGTGCCCGAGGCGAAGGCCAGCGCGACCTGGCTGATGGTGCCCTGCACCGGTGCCCCGAGGACCACGTTCAGCATGTGCATCAGGCCGAACAACGCGCTGGTCAGGAACCAGACCCAGCCCTCGCGCAGGCTGGAGCGAAGCGCCGTCAGCAGCAGGCCCCGCGCCATCAGTTCTTCGCAGAAACCCACCAGAACCCCGAGCGCGATCAACGAGCCCAGGAACGTCGCGTCGAACTTCGACCAGTCGGTGCCGATCAGGTTGAGCACGGCGGCGACCGCCATGACCGCCGGGGCGATGATCGGCCACCGGTACTGCGAACGTTGACGGTCGAACAGCGCCGGGCGCCACCAGCCGAGCGCGGTGGTCGTGACGATCAGCAGGACCGCGGCGACCCCGAGCGGCAGGACCGCCCCCTTGAGCGTGGTCTCGGCCGACTTCCCGATCTCCGGGAAGGGCACCCCGCCCAGGATCGTGACGATGGCGATGACGGCAAGGTAGCCGACGTAGATGGCCAGGCCGATCCAGATCCGGGGCGTGACACGCATGGGTTGGCCTTCCACGAGGGGTCGGGACTGTCACCGACAGTAGACGGCCGCTCACGGTCCTTCGCCGACGCTCGACCCGCGCTCGGTCGCGCCGGTCGTCACGCACAACAAGAAAAGCGGCCCCCGGACCATGTCCGAGAGCCGCTTCGCCTGATCCCACTGGTAGCGGGGGCAGGATTCGAACCTGCGACCTCTGGGTTATGAGCCCAGCGAGCTACCGAGCTGCTCCACCCCGCGTCGTTGTACATCTCACTGTAACAAGCCCCCGGCCGTTCTCCAAATCGATTCCGTGCCAACGCTTGTGACGGCGGACACCCTTGGCACCAACGGCGGCGGGCGGCCCGCGCGCACCACGCGGACCGCCCGCCACTGTACGGCACGAGCCGGACCGCTATCCCCCGGCCGAGGTGGGCACCGGGCCCAGACTGGCGCTGGGGATCTCCGTCCCGGCCAGGGCCAGGTAGGCGCGCACGGCGTCCTCCAGCTTCTGGCTGGCCGCGCCGATCTGGCCGAGGTCGCCCGAGGCCTTGGCCGCGTCCAGCGCGCTGGCCGCCGCGTCCATCTGGGCGAGCGCGGCCTGCTCGTTGGCCGGCGGCGGGCTCGTCGCCGAGGGGGTCGACGGGGTCGTCGGGGTCGTGCTGCCGGTGTCGTCGGGCAGCAGGCTCGTCCCGTCCCCGGTGATCGGCGTCTGCACCGGGGCGCTCTGCGCGGCCCTGGTCAACGCCTGGGTCAGCGTGGTGCCGACGCCCACCCGGCCGGCGTACCAGACGAGCACCCGGTTCAGCTGCGGGAACGACGAACTCGTGGTCGTCGAGGTGGTCGCCCCCTGGATGTAGAACGGCTCGACGTACAGCAGGCCGTCGTTGACCGGCAGCGTCAGCAGGTTGCCGAAGATGACCTTCGACCCGCCCTGGTTGGTGGCCAGGGTGACCAGGCTGGAGATCTCCTGGGTGGTCCGGAACAGCTGTTGCACCTGTTGCGGGCCCGGGGTCTGGGTGGCCGTGGGTAGTCGGAGCACCGTCAGCTTGCCGTAGTCGTCCGGATCGGAGCCGGCCGAGACGTAGGCGCTCATGAACTCCCGCTGGAACCCGGTCAGCACGCTGGTCAGCTGGAACGAGGCCTTGTCCGCGCCGGGCAGCTTGACCTGCAGGTAGTACGGCGGCTGGGGCGCCTGCACGGTGTCGGAGACGGTCGGGTCGTTGGGCACGCGCCAGAAGCCGGAGCTCTGGAAGAAGTCGACCGGGTCGTCCACGTGGTAGCGCACGAGGAGCGACCGCTGGACCTCGAACAGGTCCTGGGGGTAGCGGAAGTGCGCCCGCAGGTCCTGGCTGACGTCGCTGTTGGGCTTGACCAGCCCCGGGAACACGCCCTCCCACGCCTTGAGCACGGGGTCCTGCTCGTCCACCGCGTACAGCGTGACCGTGCCGTCGTAGGCGTCCACGGTCGCCTTCACCGAGTTGCGGATGTAGGAGACCTGCTGGCTCGACTGGCTCAGGGCACCCCGGGCGGCCAGCGAGTTGTTGGTCGCGTCGGACAGCGTCACGTTCTGCGCGTACGGGTAGTTCTGCGCCGTCGTGTAGGCGTCGACGATCCACACGATCCGCCCGTCGACCACGGCCGGGTAGGCCTTGGTGTCGGCGGTCAGGAACGGGGCCGCCTTCTCCACCCGGTCGATCGGATCGCGGTTGTACATGATCTTGGAGTTGGCGTTGATCTCCGTCGAGAACAGGAAGTTCTGCTCGCCGTACTCGGTGGCGAACACCGCCCGCTGGAACAGGTTGCCCACCGGCACGCCACCGGTGCCGGTGTAGGTGTACCGGGAGCTGTCCGTGTCGTACTCGCGGGGCGCGCCGCCGTCGCTGCCGACGATGGCGTAGTCGGTCACCAGCTGGCCGTAGTAGGTCCGCGGCTGGGAGACCGGGATGGCCGGGGCCGCCCCGCCCGCCTGCTGCCGCTGCAGCGCGGCCAGGTCGGAGACCACGTAGTCCGGGTAGCCGTTGACCACGGTGTTGGCCGGCGCGGCGACGAACCCGTCGCCGTGCGTGAACACCATGTGCTCGTTGATCCAGTTCTTCTGCGCGTCGTTCAGGCCGGCGGCGTTGAGCTCGCGGACGGCGACCACGTAGTCCTGGGTCTGCCCGTTGACCGTGTACCGGTCCATCGCCAGCTGGTCGGGGAAGCCGTAGAAGTTCCGCAACTGCTGCTGCTGGGTGAACGTCGGCGACAGCACGTTCGGGTCCAGCAGCCGGGCGTTGGGCACGGTCTGCTGGTCGGCGATGATCTCCTGCGGATCGCCCGAGAGCTGGCCCGGGTAATCGATGTAGTTGATCTGGTTGTCCTGGATGTTGTACGCCGCCCGGGTGGCGTTGATGTTCTTCTGGATGTACTCGGGCTCCCGGTTGATGCCGTTGGGGTTGACCACGACCTGCTGCAGCACCAGCGGCCAGACGCCGCCGATGAGCACGCTGGAGAGCACCAGCAGACCGAGCGCGATCGCCGGCAGCTTCACCGAGCGGGTGAACGCCCCGACGATGAAGCCGATGGCGCAGATCAACGCGATCAGCATCAGGATCAGCTTGGCCGGCAGCACCGCGTTGACGTCGGTGTAGGAGGCACCGGTGAAGGTCGGGTTGCGGTTGGAGAACAGCAGCTCGTACCGGTCGAACCAGTACTGCACCGCCTTGAGCAGCACGAACGCCGCCACCAGCAGGGACAGCTGCATGGTGGCCGCCGGGGTCACCTTGCGCCCCGGGCCGGACAGCCGGATGCCGCCGAACAGGTACTGCACGATCGCCACGAGCACGAAGCAGACGCCGATGATGACGAACAGCCAGCCCAGCACGAGCTGGATCATCGGCAGGGTGAAGACGTAGAACCCGACGTCGTTGCCGAACTGCGGGTCGTTGACGCCGAAGCTGCCCCCGTTGAGCCAGAGCTGGACGATGGTCCAGTCGGACTGCGCGGACAGGCCGCTGATCAGCCCGACCACGCCCGCGATGCCGAAGGCGAACAGCTTGGGGCGGGCGGTGACGATCGTCCGGTACGGCGCCAGCGGGTCGGCCTCGTTGCTCGGCACGAAGACCGGCCGCGACCGGTACGCCACGAACAGGGCCAGGAACACGCAGGCCGCGGCGCCGACCCCGGCGATCAGGAACATGGCGATCCGGCTCAGTGCCTGCGTGGTGAAGACCTCGCGGTACCCGACCTCGCCGAACCAGAGCCAGTCGACGTAGATGCTGACGAACTGGAACCACAGGATCGCCAGGACGGCCAGGGTGACCAGCGCGATCAACACCCGCTTGGCGCGCTTGGACATCGTGGGCAATCCAACGGGGGGCCGCATGGCCACGGGTGAACTCCTCGGGGTAAGGCTGCTTGCTCGCTCTCCCTCAACTGTAGGCATCGGCCGCAGGTTCCCCGGATCGGGCAACGATCGGGCAACGACGCGATTCACACCGACCTCATGTTCCGTTCCCGGGCACCACCCAGGAGCCCGCCGGCGACGTGCGAGGATCGGCCGTCATGAGCACCGGGGAGTGGGCCGAGGACGCCGATCTGGCCGCGGCGGTGACCGAGGTCGAGGAGTTCGCCGGGACCGCCGGCTGGGACCGGCCGCCGGCCCTGTTCGCGCTGGTCCGCACGGCCGACCTGGCCGCGGCGCAGCCGTCGCTGGTGGCCGAGTTGGGGGCGGCCGAGTTCACCCCGATCGCCCAGGACGCCCTGCCCGACCCCGACCTGGAGCGGGCCCTGGCCCAGATGTCCTGGCCGGCCGCGGTCGTGGGCTGCGTGCTGGTCCAGGAGATCGTCGTGCTGCCGCCCAGCGCCGGGGCCGCCCTGTCGGAGGACACCGCCGCCGCCCAGGCGGCGGCGCATCCCGAGCGGACCGAGGCCCGGCTGGTCGCCGGCGTGCACCGGGACGGACGGCGGGCCTGCCTGCTGCGCATCCGCGGCACCGCCCCCGACGGCGAGCCCTGGCCGGTCGTGCGGGGCGCCCAACTGGCGCCGAACCTGCTGGACAGCCTGCTGTCCACGTTCGAGGACTGACCGCCCCCGGACCGCCCGTCAGCAGCCGGGGGGCGTGCCGCCCGCCCGCAGCGTGGCCAGCGCCTGGGTCGCGTCCGCCAGCGTCGCCACCTTGGCCAGCTGCAACCCGTCGGGCACCTGGGTGAGAGCCTCGGCGCAGTTGTCCGCCGGGACCAGGAACTCGGTCGCCCCGGCCTCCCGGGCCGCGATCATCTTGAGCAGCACGCCGCCGATCGGGCCGACGTTGCCGTCGGCGTCGATCGTGCCGGTGCCGGCGATGAACCGGCCGCCGGTCAGGTCCTGGCCGCCGAGCCGGTCGATCAGCCCGAGGGTGAACATCAGGCCGGCCGACGGCCCGCCGATGCGTTCCAGCGAGATGGTGATGTCGAACGGCGCCTGCGGCCGCTGCACCGCACCGATGCCCAGCACCCCCTGCTGGCCGACCGCGGGGTTGCTGCCCAGGGTCACCTTCTGGTCGACCGTCTGCCCGTCCCGCTCGACGGTCACGGTGACCGTCTGCCCGGGGGCGGTGCCGGCCAGCGCCGCCTGCAGCGAGGCGAAGTCGCTGATCGGGGCGCCGTCCAGGCCGACGATCCGGTCCTGCGGCTGCAGCACGCCCGAGCTGGGCGACCCGTCGGGGATGTCGCCCACGTAGACCACGTTCGGATAGTTCAGGTACCGCAGCGCGGCGATCTCGGCCGCCGACTGCGAGTCGCGGAAGGCCTGGGCGTTCTGCGCCTCCACCTGCTCCACGGTCTGGTCCGGCGGGAAGTAGTCCTCCCGCGGGGCCAGCGCGAACCGGCCGGACGCCCACAGGCCCAGGCTCTCGAACAGGGTGATGCCGTCGCTGATCGAGATGGTCGTCATGTTGAGGTTGCCCTCGCCGTCCCGGGCCGCGTCCGCCCCCGCCGGCACCCCGTCACCGGCGAACGTGATGACGCGGGTGTCGCCGACGGACCCCAGCACGTTGTAGGTCACCCCCGGGGAGACGGCGACGTACGGAATGGGGACGGCCACGGCCGCCCCCACCAGCACCACGCTGGCCGCGCCGCCGACCACCAGGGTGCGGCCGCGCAGGGACAACCGGGAGAACCAGGACATGGGTCACGAGGGTAGGGCGTGACGCGCATCGTTCACGTCAAGGCCACCCAGGACCGGCGAAGTTGCGTAACGTGGGCCGCATGACGAACCTGCCCTTCGGATTTTCGCCATCCGGAGACGACGACCCCGAAGGCAAGCCCGGTCAGGGCCCCGGACCGGGCGGTTTCGACCTCGGCCAGCTGGGCTCCATGCTGTCCCAGCTCGGGCAGATGATGTCGCAGGCCAACGCCTCAGGGGCATCGTCCGGCCCGGTGAACTACGACCTCGCCCGCCGGCTGGCCACCTCGCAGGTGCCCGCCTCGCACCCGGCGTCGTCGATCGACGTCAACAAGGTCGCCGAGGCGATCCAGCTGGCCGAGGTGTGGCTCGACGGGGCCACCGCTCTACCGGCGGGCGCCCGCACCTCCACCGCGTGGACGCCGCGCCAGTGGATCGACGCCACGATGCCGATGTGGGAGAAGTTGTGCTCCCCCATCGCCGAGCAGGTGTCCCGGGCCTGGGTCGACGGGTTGCCGGAGCAGGCCAAGGCCCAGGCCGGCCCGCTGCTGGCGATGATGGGCTCGATGGGCGGGATGGCCTTCGGCTCCCAGCTCGGCCAGGGCCTGGCCCAGCTGGCCGGCGAGGTGCTCACCTCGACCGACGTCGGGATCCCGCTCGGTCCGGACGGCACGGCCGCCCTGCTCCCCCGCTCGATCGCCGAGTTCGGCTCCGGGCTGAACCTGCCCGAGGACCAGGTCCGGCTCTACCTCGCCGTCCGTGAGGCCGCCCACCACCGCCTCTACGCGGGCACCCCCTGGCTCAAGGACCGGGTCATCAGCCTCATCAACGACTACGCCAAGGCGATCTCGGTCGACTTCTCCGCGGTCGAGCAGCTGGCCTCCTCGATCGACCCGAACGACCCGGCCAGCATCGAGGCCGCCCTCGGCCAGGGCATGTTCGAACCGACGGTGACGCCCGGCCAGCAGGCCGCGATGGCCGAGCTGGAGACCCTGCTCGCCCTGGTCGAGGGCTGGGTGGACACGGTGGTCGCGGAGGCGATCGGCGAGCGCCTGCCCGGTGCCGGCGCGCTGCGCGAGACCCTGCGCCGCCGCCGGGCCACCGGCGGCCCGGCCGAGCAGACGTTCGCCACCCTCATCGGCCTGGAGCTGCGGCC
>NZ_JBMDXT010000273.1:0-18099 GCF_048594475.1 Nakamurella sp.
CGACCGGGCCGCCGAAGTCCGCGACGCCGTTCGCAGGAGGGATGAGCCGTGCCCCCGAGGCCAGCCGACCCCATCGCCGATCCGTCCCCGCCCGCCGGCCCGGGCATCGCGGCCGTCATCGTGCTGGCCGCCGGCCAGGGCCCGCGGATGAAGTCGAACCGGCCCAAGGTCCTGCACGAGCTGGCCGGCCGCCCGCTCATCTGGCACGCGTTGACCAGCGCGGCCGCGCTCCGGCCGGCCACCCTGGTCGCCGTCCTGGGTCACGGCCGCGAGGAGGTGGGCGGCTTCCTCGCCGCCGCCCCCGACCTGCCGACGGTGACCACGGCCGTTCAGGACGAGCAGAAGGGCACCGGCCACGCCTGCGCCTGCGCCCTTGAGGTCACCGGCGAGCTGACCGGGACCGTGGTCGTCACCTACGGCGACGTCCCGCTGCTGCGCCCGGCCACCCTGCAGCGGCTGGCCGACACCCACGTCGCCGGCGGCAACGCGGTGACCGTGCTGACCGCGAGCGTGCCCGACCCCACCGGGTACGGACGGATCATCCGGGACGACGCCGGCGACCTGGTCGCGATCGTCGAGCACAAGGACGCCGACGAGGCGCAGCGGGCCGTCACCGAGATCAACTCCGGCGTGTACGCCTTCGACGGCGCCGTGCTGACCGATGCGCTCGGCCGGCTCTCCGACGCCAACGCCGCCGGCGAGCGCTACCTGACCGACGTGGTCGGCATCGCCCGGGGCGACGGCCGCCGGATCGGCAGCGTGCTGGCCGACGACGCCGTCGAGACCGAGGGCGTCAACGACCGGGTCCAGCTGGCCGAGATGGCCCGGGTGCTCAACGCCCGGCTGGTCCGCCGGGCCCAGCTGGCCGGGGTCACCGTGCACGACCCGGCCACCACCTGGATCCATGCCGACGTGGTCATCGGCCAGGACTCCGAGATCCTCCCCGGCACCCAGCTCACCGCCGGCACCGCGATCGGGGCCGGCTGCTCGGTCGGCCCGGACACCACGCTGAGCGCCTGCACCGTGGGCGACGGCGCCTCGATCGTCCGCTCGCACGCCGATGGCGCGACGATCGGCGCGCGGGCCACCGTCGGCCCCTTCACCTTCCTGCGCCCGGGCGCCGTGCTGGCGGAGGGCGCCAAGGCCGGCGCGTTCGTGGAGATCAAGAAGTCGGTCGTCGGACCGGGCTCCAAGGTGCCTCACCTGTCCTACATCGGCGACACCACGATCGGGGCCGGCGTCAACATCGGTGCCGGCACCATCACCGCCAACTACGACGGCGACCACAAGTACCCGACCGTCATCGGCGACCAGGTGTTCGTCGGCAGCGACTCGACCCTGGTCGCCCCGGTGACCCTGCGCGACGGCGCCTACGTCGCCGCCGGATCGACCGTCACCGACGACCTCGGTCCCGGCGACCTCGGCGTGGCCAGGGGCCGGCAGCACGTGGCCCCCGGCTGGGTGCTGCGCAAGCGGGCCGGCAGCCGGGCCGCCGCCGCCGCCCAGGCCGCGATCGCCGCGGAACCGGTCGATCTGCCCACCCGGAACGAGCCATGACCCACCGCATCAGCCCACCGGCCCAAGGAGATTGACCGGCGTGAACTCTCTGTCGATCACCACCCGCAAGAGCCTGATGCTCTTCTCCGGGCGCGCCTACCCCGACCTGGCCGACGAGGTCGGCAAGTACCTGGACGTCAACGTCACCCCGCAGTCGGCCTACGACTTCGCCAACGGCGAGATCTTCGTCCGGTTCGAGGAGTCGGTCCGCGGCTCCGACGCCTTCCTGATCCAGTCCTGCGGCGTCCCCATCAACACCTGGGTGATGGAGACGCTGATCATGATCGACGCGCTCAAGCGGGCGTCGGCCAAGCGGATCACCGTCGTGCTGCCGTTCTACCCGTACGCCCGGCAGGACAAGAAGCACCGCGGCCGGGAACCGATCTCGGCCCGGCTGATCGCGGACCTGCTGCGCACGGCCGGTGCCCAGCGGCTGATGACCGTCGACCTGCACACCGACCAGATCCAGGGCTTCTTCGACGGGCCGGTCGACCACCTGTTCGCCCAGCCGCTGCTGACCGGCTACATCGGTGCCCGGTACATCGACGACAACCTGACCGTCGTCTCCCCCGACTCCGGCCGTGTGCGCACCGCCGAGCGCTGGGCCGACCGCCTGGGCGGTGCGCCGATCGCCTTCATCCACAAGACCCGGGACCCCAGCCGGCCGAACCAGGTCGTGGCCAACCGGGTCGTCGGCGACGTCGCCGACCGCACCTGCATCGTGGTCGACGACATGATCGACACCGGCGGCACGATCTCCAAGGCGGTCAAGCAGGTCCTGGAGGCCGGGGCGAAGAAGGTCATCGTCGCCGCGACGCACGGGGTGCTCTCCGATCCGGCGGCCGAGCGGCTGGCCAATTCCGGCGCGGTCGAGGTCGTGCTGACCAACACGCTCGACATCCCGCCGGCGCACCAGTTCGAGCAGCTGACCGTGCTGTCCATCGCCCCGTTGATCGCCAAGGCGATCCACGAGGTCTTCGAGGACGGCTCCGTCACCTCCCTGTTCGACAGCTGACCGGACCGGGCGCCGGTGACCCGGCTCAGGGCCGGGTCACCAGCAGGTCGTCGAATGTGGTCTCGACCGGAGCGGTGGCCGCGCTGGACAGGTAGGAGACCAGCCTGACCGACCCGGCCGCCTGCAGCGCGGCCGTGCCATCGGTCGCCGTCACCGCCCAGGCCGCCGGCTCGGTCGCCCCGGCGGGCCACATCCGGGCCGCGAACTCGGTGCCCCCGGCGACCGGGGTCAACCGCACGGCCAGCCGGAACGGCGCCCCGGCGGTGACCGTCAGGGCCGGGCTGACCGAGGCCAGCCGGGTCTCGACCCCGCCGACCCGCCGGACCAGGGTGAGGGTCGGCCGGCCGTCGCCGGCGACGGTCACCGCCACCCGGTAGTCCGACGAGGACGTGACCGACCGGCCGACCACCGAGGTGTAGAGCTTGCCGGCGGCCGCCGTCCGGCTCCAGCTGACGGTCACCCTCGTCTCGGCGGCGACGGCCCAGACCCCGGTGAGCGCCGCCTCCGCGGTGGAACCGACCACCGACAGCGACTGCCGGGCCGACCCGCCGGACACCGAGTAGCGCCCCACCGTTCCGGTCACGGTCCAGGTCCCGCCGGCGTCGGCCGGACCCCAGCCGTTGACCACGCTCCGGGTGAAGGCGTCGCGGGCCAGCTCGGTCACCGGGGGCGGGGCGCTGACGGTGACCGTCGCCGTCGCCGTCGCGGTCGCCCAGTCGTCGTCGGTCACGGGCAGGGTCACGGGGTAGGTGCCGTCGGCGGCGTAGGTCCGCTCGGCGGTGACGCCGTCGGCCGACCCGCCGTCGCCGAACGACCAGCGCCAGCCGGTCACCGAGCCGTCGGGATCGGTCGAGCCGGAACCGTCCAGGCGGACGGTCCGTCCGGACACGACCGGTGTCGCGATCCGGGCGGTCGGTGCGCGGTTGGCCGGCGGCTCGATGCCGCCCGGCCGCACCACGGTGAACCGGTCCACCTGCAGGCTCTGCGCCGCCGTCGCCGTCCCCGACACGTAGGCGTCCAGGCCGACCCCGCCGGCCGGCTGGAGCGCCGCGGTGGCGTCGGTCGCGGTGAGCATCCAGCCGGCCGGCTCGGCCCCGGCCGCAAGCCAGGCCGACGCCCGCAGGGTCGTCGGCGCCGTCCCCGACTGCTGGAACCGCACCCGCAGGGTGCTGCCGGCGGGCACGCTGCCGGGCAGCGTCAGCGCGGCCAGGGCGGTGTCGGTGCCGGCGGCGTTCCGGGTGATGGCCAGGACGGTCGATCCGCCGGCCCGGAACGTCAGCTTGGCCCGGTAGCTCTGCGAGCCGGCATCCCGCCCGAGCAGCGAGACGTACGTCCCCGAGCCGCTGGGCGCGGTGCCGATCCGCAGGTCGGCCTCGACGGTGCCGTCGGTCAGCAGGACGTCGGTGGGCTTGGCCGTCCGGGTGGTGCCCGGCGGCACCGTGAGCGTGCCCCGCTCACCGTCCACGGCCGACGCGGCCGGCACCGAGGTCGCCCACCGCTGACCGGTGTCGGCGCTGCCCCAGCCGCCCGTCACGGACCGCCGGAACTCGTCGCGCAGGACCTCGGTCCGCGGCGGGGTGCGCAGCGTCCAGGTGTCCGAGACGGTGCTCGAGGTGCCGTCGTCGACGACCGCCCGCCACTCGTAGGCCGTGTCGTCGGCCAGGCCCGGCCAGCTCGTCGCCGCGATCCCGCCGGAGGCGACCTGGACGGTGCCGATCGGGACGAACGGCGCCGGCGTGCCGGTGGCGAACGGGAACGGCAGGCTGAAGGCGGAGTCCGCATCGGTCTCGAACCGGCCGAGCCGCGGCGAGTAGGTGCTGGCCGTCATGGTGCCGGCGGCCGGGTCGAACGTGTAGTACCGCAACCAGCCGTCACCCCCGTTGGGCCGGCTCTGGTAATCGGTCAGGATCCCGTGCACGGGCTGGCCGCAGGTGTTGGTGTCGGTGCGCCGGGCCTCTCCCAGGTCACCGGAGTGCTCGTGACCGGAGAGCACCAGCTTGATCTGGCAATGCGTCGAGACGAAGGAACTCCACAGCGCGGCCGGCGCCGTGCCGCCCGTCCGCTGGGCGATGGTGCGCAGCCCGCCGGTGATGGACACATAGCTGTGGGTGGTCAGGATGACCGTCCGGTCCGGATGGTGGTCGAGCACCCGATCGGCCCAGTCGAGGACGTCCGGCGGGGCCTCCCACTCCAGGTTCAGCATCAGGAAGTCGGTGCCACCGGCGGAGAACAGCGCGTAGTTGTCCATGTTGCGGCGGTCCACCGGATCGGGACCGAACTGGTTCTGGCCCAGGTAGCCGCCGTAGGTCGCGGTCGAGGGAGTCCAGGCCGCGCCCGCGTACCGCGAGACGGGGAAGTACGTGTCGTACAGGCCGACCGCCCCGGTCGCGTTGTCGAAATCGTGGTTGCCCGGGATGACGCTGGTCGGGACGCCGGCGTCGTCGAGCGGCTTGAGGCCGGTGGAGACGTTGACCCACTGGGCGACGTTGTCGTAGTTGCTCACCAGGTCGCCGATCTGGGCGACGAACGCGGTGTTCAGGGCGGCCCGGTTGGCCACGATCCATTGCGCCTGTTGCGTGATGATGCCCTGCCGGTTCGAATAGGTGTAGTTCTGCGTGTCCGGCAGCACGACGAGCGAGAACGCCCCGCCGCCCCCGCCCGGCACGGTCGCCCCCGCCGGCCGCCCCTCGAACCGGACCGACAGCGATCCGCCGTCCGGGTCGGACGCCGCGACCTGCAGCGTCGGGTTGGTCGACCCGGTGGTCCCGCCGTCGACCGGCCCGACGAGCGTCGCCCGGACCGGCGGCTCCGCCGCGCGGGCGGGGCCGGCGATGCCCGTCGAGAGGGCCAGCACGAGCAGGCCGACGAGCGCCCCCGCCCACCGCCGCCGCAGTCCGGACCGTCGCTCGCCGTGATCCGCCATCGGGGCCACCCCACCCTCGTGTCACCCTGCACCCGGTGGTGAGTATGACATCGGTCACCATCGGTGAGGGTGGCCGTGACGGGCGGCCGGCACGAACGGGCGTGATCGCCTCAGCGACTCGCGGCCGGCAGCGGCTGGTCGGTGGCCAGCGCGTCCAGGTAGCCGCTCATCCCCGGGCCGGCCAGCTGCCCGTCGGTGTCGGTGTCGTTGACCGTCGGCAGCGTGTACCGGTTGACCTGCGCGTCGCTGCCCTTGAGGGCGACGGCGAGGTCGACCAGGTCCTGCACGGTGACGTTGTCGGTCCGGGCCCGGCTCAGGATCGTCTGCACCGTGCTGGTCAACCGGGCCGGATCGGCGAGCAGGTTCTTGTCCGTGGCCTGGGTGAGCATGGCCGTGAGCAACTGCTGCTGCCGGGCGATGCGGCCCAGGTCGCCGCTCGGGTCGCCGGCGACGCGGCGGGCCCGCACCAGGGCCAGGGCCTGATCACCGTTGACCACCCGGGTCCCCGCGGCGTCGATGATCGTCTTGCCGTTGTCGACGACCGGACCCGGGAACGTCATGGTCACCCCGCCCATGGCGTCGACGATGGCCTTGAAGCCCTGGAAGTCGAAGATGATGACCCGGTCGATCCGGGCGCCGGTCAGGGCCTGGACCGCCCGCACGGTGCACTGGGGGCCGCCGACGGCGTAGGCATTGGTGATCTTCCACTGCGCGTAGTGGTTGTCGAAGTCCCGGTCGGACAGGGAGTTCGTCGCGTAGTCCCACGCCTTGCAGGTCGGAGCCGGGATCAGCAGGTCCCGGGGGATGGAGACGAGGTCGACCCGCTGCCGGTCGGCCGAGACGTGCGCGATCATGATCACGTCGGACTGCGAGGTGCCCTCGCCCGGCTTCACCTTCTCCGGCGGCCGGGTGTCCAGGCCGAGGATGAGGATGTTCTCCGCCGGTCCGGTGCCGGCCACGGTGGAGCCGCCGGACCCGTCGGCGTCGACCGTGCCGTCCCCGGCGCCCGTGGCCGCCGCCCCGTTCACGCGGATGTTCGGGTCGTCGGGCACCAGCGCGGTCACCGCATTGGCCTGCACCTGCTCGTCGGCGCGGTTCAACAGCACCCAGCCGGTCCCCCCGGCGACCAGGATCACGACGGTCAGCACGATGGCTACGCCACGTAGCGCTCGCACGCCGACACGCCGCGCAGTCTGGCCTTCTGGCTCGATTGGTTCACCCACGATCCCACCTTACGTAGTCGTTGCGCCCAACGGGCCACTCGTTCGGGGCTTCTCTGCGCCCGAATGGGGAATGAGGCACCGACCACCAACCGGTCGCCCGGGTCGCCGACCGGCCCACCCGGCGAGCACGGCGAGGGCGACGACCGGCGATGGCCGGCGATGGCCGGCGGCGGCAGGCGGGGGCAGGCCCGGGGCACCGGAGGGGCCCGCTGTCGAACCTGGCCACATTGACCGAATAACTTCCCGTCGATAGGCTGATGTGAGAGAAATTCTTGAGCAAGGAGGCGATATTTGTGAGCGAGTTTCCGACTGTCCTGGTGATGCCGGACGGCGCCGGGGACGAGGCGCGGGAGATGGCGACGCGGGCCCGCGCGGCCGTCGCCGCTCACGGATATCGGCCGACCGACGATCCGGCCCGGGCCGACGTCGTGGTCCGCACGGAGGGTGACCTGATCCGGATCGGCCGGGGTCCGGCCGGGCCCGTCGCCGTCGATCGCACCCCCACCGGAGCCCCGGTGGCCGCCGCACCGGACGCCGACGGTCCCGGGCGCGGCATCGACCTGCTCGCCCGGGTGACGCCCGGTGAGCTGACGGCCACGGGCACGCTGCCCCCGCCCGCCGACGGCTGGGCTCCGCTGCGGTCGGCCGGCCGCCCGGTGGTGACGGCCACCGACGACGGGGTGCATCGGGAGGTCGTCCTGGCCGTCCGTCCCGACGCCGGCCGCTCCTTCGACGAGCTGCTGTTCAACGCCGTCGCCTTCGCCGCCGGGGGCACGCCGGCCGAGCCGGACGCGCAGGCCTCGCGGCTCGTCGGGCATCCGGCCTGGGTCCGGCTCAAGCGGGCGGTCGCCGATCTCCAGGCCGTCCAGGCGGCCGACGGCTCGGTGCCCGACCCGCAGGCGCACCCGGCCGCCCGGACCGCCGTGCGGACGCTGACCGACGCCGTCACCGAGCTGGCGCCGCTGTTCCCGCACGACACCGACTACCTGGCCGCCCTGGTCAAGGACCTCACCCGGTGGACCGACGGCGGCTTCGCCGAACCCGACTTCCTGGACTCCCTGGTCGCCTTCCATCCCGAGCGCACGCGCACGGACGGGCGCGAGCACCTGGTCGTCTTCCCGATGTACACCCAGAACGGCAGCGCCGACCGGCACATCGAAGCCGTCCTGGTGCAGGTGATCTGGCCCGACTTCGTGGCGGACCTGGAGGCCGGGGACTATTCCAACAAGCTGTTCGTGCCGATCCGGTTCCTGGACTTCACCGCCGGGTACGACACCAACTCGGCCGTGCTGTTCCCGGAAACCGTTGCCATGCGGGAGATTCCGAAGTTCACCTGGGGTGCGATCTTCGCCGACCGGGAAGCGGCCCGATTCCGCCGGGTGGTGGCGGCCGCCGCGGAGATCACCGGGCTGGCCCTGCCGCCGGACGCGGCCCGGCTGCTGGACGACCCGCGGCTGCCGGAGGAGACCTTCGTCATGTGGGACCTGATCCACGACCGCACGCACATGCACGGCGACCTGCCGTTCGACCCGTTCATGATCAAGCAGCGGATGCCGTACTTCCTGTACTCGCTGGAGGAGCTGCGCTGCGACCTGACCGCCTTCCGCGAAGCGGTGAAGCTGGAGGGGCCGGACGTCCCGCATGCCCGGTTGGTGCAGTACGCGATCCTGTTCGACCGGATCTTCCGCTTCCCGATCACCGGCAGCCGGGTGCGCAACTACGACGGCCTGGGTGGCCAGTTGCTCTTCGCCTGGCTGCACCGGCACGGCGTCCTGCACTGGACCGATAACCGGCTGTCCGTCGACTGGACCCGGGTGGCCGAGTCGGTGCTCGAGCTCGGCCGCCGGATCGAGGACCTGTACTGGCGCTCGATCGACCGTCCGAAGGTCAACCACTGGCTTGCCGCCTACGCCCTGGTCTCCGAAACCCTCGAGCCGCACGCCGCTTCCGTGTGGGCCCGGGGGGTCGGCGCCCTCCCCGTCGACGGCCCGCCGAAGGGGCTGACCGACGCCGTGCTCCCCGACGAGTTCCCGCTGTCGATGTTCTACGAGGCGCTCTCGCGCAAGCTCGCTCCGGTGATCGCCTCGACCAAGGGCATCACCGGGTGAGGTGCGCGGCGCCCGGCCGCCCGAGCACCGGCCATAGGATGCCGGCATGAGCGAAGGCAGCCTGGACGGCCGGGTGGTCGTGGTGACCGGGGCGGCCGGACCGTCCGGAACCGCCGCGTGCGCGGCGCTGCGGGCGGCCGGGGCGACCGTCGTCGGGGTCGGCCACTCCCCCGCGCGCCTGGCCGACCTGGCCCGGAGCCTGCCCGGGCTCGTCGTCGAGACCGCCGATCTCGCCGACGCCGCCGCCGTCGACGCGCTGGCCACCCGGGTCCGCGAGCGTCACGGGCGGGTGGACGGGCTGATCCACCTCGTCGGCGGGTGGCGCGGCGGCGATTCGTTCACCGCCAATTCCGAGGCGGACTGGCGGTTTCTCTCGGCCGGCCTGATCGACACCCTGCGCCACACCACCCTGGCCTTCCACGACGACCTGGTCCGCGCCCCGGCCGGCCGTGTCGCCGTCGTCAGCGCCCGGGCCGCGGCCAAACCGTCGGCCGGTTCGGCCAACTACGCAGCGGCCAAGGCGGCCGCGGAGGCCTGGATCCTCGCCCTGGCCGACTCGTTCCGGCGGGCCGCCGCCGGGTCCGGGCCCGGCGCCCCGGACGGGCCCGCCGCGGTCATCTTCGTGATCAAGGCCCTGGTCACCGCGCAGATGCGGACCGACCGACCCGACCGGTCGTTCCCCGGCTTCACCGACGTCGCCGATCTGGCCGACCGGATCGTCGAGCTCTGGGCCGCCGACGCGGCCGAACTCAACGGCGCCCGGATCACCCTGGACATCTGAAATCTCTCTCGAAAGTCGTTGACCTGTGGATACTCTGCACGACACGGCGAAGCGCGGCTTCGCCTCCGACAACTATGCCGGGGCCCACCCCGAGGTGCTGGCCGCCATCGCCGCCGCGAACGGCGGCCACCAGATCTCCTACGGCGAGGACGTCTACACGGCGCGGCTGCGGGACATCCTGGCCGGCCACCTGGGCGACGGCATCGAGGTCTTCCCGGTTTTCAACGGGACCGGCGCGAACGTCCTTTCCCTGCAGGCCGTCTCCCCACGCTGGGGCGCCGTCGTGTGCAGCGAGAACGCGCACATCCATTGTGACGAGAACGGCGCGCCGGAGCGGGTGGGCGGGCTCAAGCTGCTCACCGTGCCGACGCCGGACGGCAAGCTCACCCCGGAGCTGATCGACCGGCAGGCCTACGGCTGGGGCGACGAGCACCGCGCCCAGCCGATGGCCGTCTCCATCACCCAGACCACCGAGATGGGCACCTGCTACACGCCGGCGCAGATCCGGGCGATCGCCGACCACGTGCACGAACGGAACATGGTGCTGCACGTCGACGGCTCCCGGATCGCCAACGCCGCTGCCACTCTCGACCTGCCGCTGCGCTCGTTCCTGACCGACGCCGGCGTCGACATCCTCTCCTTCGGGGGCACCAAGAACGGCCTGCTGTTCGGCGAGGTCGTGGTCGCGCTGCGGCCCGAGGTCGCTCCCGGCCTGATCTACCTGCGCAAGATGAACATGCAGCTCGCGTCGAAGATGCGGTTCGTCTCGGCGCAGCTGATCGCGCTGCTCGAGGACGATCTGTGGCTGCGTTCGGCCCGGCACGCGAACGCGATGGCCGCCCGGCTCGAGGCGGCGGTGCGGGACCTGCCCGGCGTCCGCGTCACGCAGGCCGTCCAGGCCAACGCCGTCTTCGCGATCCTCGACCGGACCGTGGCGAACCGCCTCCGCGAACGCTTCCGCTTCTACGACTGGGATCCGGCGACCGGCGAGGTGCGCTGGATGTGCGCCTTCGACACCACGCCGGACGACGTCGACGCGTTCGCCGCGGCCCTGGCCGAGGAACTGACCCGCTGATCGCGGCGGGCGACGCGGTCACGCGGTGATCGCGTCGGTCCGGACGGGCCGCCCCGTCCGGACCGACGCGGCGGGGGGCAGGGCGATATGCACGGCGGCCCGGGCGGCGGCCCCGGTGTCCGGCACGGGCCCGCCGGACCGCACCGCGTCGACGAACGCGGCCAGTTCGGCGACGTAGGCGCCGGCGAACAGCTCCTGGTCGCTGCGCGCCGTCTCGACGGTGCGGCCGGCCGGCCCGGACAGCACCATCCCGGAGCGCCGGCCGTCGCCCATGGTGGCCATGCCACCCGCGCCGAGCACCTCACCGCGCACGTCGTAGCCGTAGACCGCCTCGAAGCAGGCCTCGGCCGTGCCGATCGCCCCGTTGTCGAAACGGACGACCACGACGGCCGTGTCGAGCAGGCCCCGATCGCGCCAGGCCGGTTCGACCAGGGCCGCGGCCGTGGCGGACACCTCGACGGCGACCGCGCCCGGATTGAGGAAGCGCAGCGCGTCGAAGTCGTGGATCAGCGTCTCGAGGAAGATGCCGTCCGGCGGCACCAGGGCCGGGTCGAACCCGCCCGGATCGCGGGTCACCGAGCGCAGCAGGCGGGGCACCCCCAGGGTTCCGTCGTCCAGCCGCCGGCGGGCGGCGGCCCAGTCCGGGGCGAACCGGCGGTTGAACCCGACCTGCAACGGGACGCCGGCGGCGGCCGCCGCGCCGATCGCCCGGTCGGCGTCGGCCAGGGTCAGTGCCATCGGCTTCTCGCAGAAGACGGCCTTGCCGGCCCCGGCGGCGGCCACCACCAGATCGGCGTGCCGGCGGGCGGGGGCGGCGACGACGACGGCGTCGATCGCCGGGTCGGCCCGCGCGGCGGCGGGATCGGTGTGCCAGCCGGCCGCCTCGATCTCGTCGGCCAGCCGGGCGGCCCGGTCACCCTCCGGGTCGACCACGACGGCCGGGGTCGCGCCGCGCAGCCCGGCCAGCGTGCGTCCGTGGGCCGACCCCATCCGCCCGGCCCCGAGCAGCGCGACCCGCACCGGTTCGTGCCCTGTCCGGTTCATCGGACCTCCTCGCCGGGGTCGCCCGCCCGGGCCGACTGTACGCAGGACGGCCGGCCGCGGGTCCCGGCCCGGCCGGCTCAGGACGGCGCCGCCCCGGGGCCGGGCTCAGGAGGTCGCCGGGCCGTTGCCGGAGACGTACCCGGCCCCCTCCAGCGGCACCCCGTCGCCGGTCCGGGCCAGCACGTCGGGATCGCCGAACCCGATCGGCAGCGACTCGGTGTACCAGTCGGCAGGCGTCGTCCGTTCGACCTGGAAGTGCAGGTGCGGCCGGCAGCCGGTGAGCCCGGTCCGGCCGGACCGGCCCAGCAGCTCACCGCGGGCCACCGTCCCGCCGCTCCTGGCCTTCGCCTCGACGGCCGGATCCACCGCACTCAGGTGCAGGTAGAGCGCCGAGGTGCCGTCGCCGTGGTCGATGCGGACGAGGTTGGCCTGATTGCCGATGGTCGGGTCGATCGTGTAGCCGCGCGGTCGATCGGTCACCGGCGACGGGCCACCGCAGTGATCGGCGCCCCAGCTGCCGACCACCAGACCGACCGTGCCGGCCCGGGCGGCCAGCACCGGGGTGCCCTCGGGCAGGTCGAAATCCCACGCGTGCCAGGAGTCCTCGTCCTGATGGGAGCCGCACCCGGAGGTGCACGCGCCCAGCCCGTCGACGACGTGCTGACCCTGCAACACCGTCGCGCGTTCCCCACCGGGCCAGGGCAGCCGGTAGCCGGGGTCCGGGCCCGCCGGTGCGGCCGCGCAGGCCGGCAGCAGCCCGGCCAGCAGCACGCCGGCCAGTCCCACCGCGGCGGCCCGCGCCGGCCGCCGCGCCGGGCGCCTCACCGGCATCCGCCCATCGGGGCCGTCCTCAGCTCGGCGGGTCGGCCAGCTCGTGCGCGAGTTCGGCCAGCTCCTGGCCGCCGGCCATCTCGGCCGTCAGCTCGTCCAGCGTGATCTGCGCCCGGTGCCGGTCCAGCACCCGCCGGCCGCGCTTGAGGATGACGAAGTGGTTGCCCACCAGGAAGGCGTGGTGCGGGTTGTGCGTGATGAACACGACGCCCAGGCCCGCATCCCGCGCGGCCGCGATGTACTTCAGCACCACGCCGGACTGCTTGACCCCCAGGGCAGCGGTCGGCTCGTCCAGGATCAGCACGCGCGCGCCGAAGTAGACCGCCCGGGCGATCGCCACGCACTGCCGTTGGCCGCCGGACAGGGTGCCGATCGGCTGATCGAGGTCGGCGACGACGATGCCCATCTTGCGCAGCTCGGCGTCCGCGATCTGCCGCATCTGCCGGATCCGCAGGGGTGCGAGCGGGAAGGAGCCGGCGCGCAATTCCGAGCCGAGGAAGAAGTTCCGCCAGACCTCCATCAACCCGACAACGGCGAGATCCTGATAGACCGTGGCGATCCCGTGGTCGAGGGCCTCCCGGGGCGAGCCGAACCGCACGTCCCGGCCGTCGACCTGCAGGGTGCCCTCGGTGTGCGGATGCAGCCCCGCCATGATCTTGATGAGAGTGGATTTGCCCGCACCGTTGTCGCCCAGCACGCAGGTCACCTCGCCGGCGTCGACGCGCAGATCGATGCCGGACAGGGCCCGGATCGCCCCGTACGACATCCCGACGCCGGTCATCCGGATGAGCGGCTCGCCCCGGTGCAGGGTCGGATCGGCGTGCTCGGACAGCGTGTCGGTCATCGCCTCAGGCCTTCCGCGTCGTCGCGAGCTTCTTCACCGACAGGTTCACCGCGACGGCCAGCAGCAGCATGACCCCGAGGAACGCCTTGAACCAGTTGGGGTCCCAGCCGGCGTAGACGATCCCCTGCTGGGTCATGCCGAAGATGAAGGCGCCGAGCGCCGTCCCGACGGCCGAGCCGACCCCGCCGGTGAGCAGGGTGCCACCCACCACCGCGGCGATGATGAACAGGAACTCCTGCCCGACGCCGCCGCCGGCCTGGATGGTGTTGTACTGGAACAGCTGGTGCATGCCCGAGAACCAGGCCAGGAAGCCCACCGTCATGAACAGGCCGATCTTGACCCGGGCGACCGGGACGCCGACGGCCCGGGCGCTGGCGGCGTTCCCGCCGACCGCGTAGATCCAGTTGCCCATGCGGGTGCGGCCGAGCACCCAGGCGCAGACGGCGACGAACAGCAACCACCACACGACGGTGATCTGCACGGTCACGCCGAACACCGAGAACGTCGAGGCGAAGATCGCCTTGAGGCTCGGAAAGCCCTCCATGTCGTCGATCCCGGGTGTGGCGACGGCCCCGGTGACCAGTTTCGTGACGCCCAGGTTGGCCCCCTGGAGGATGAAGAACGTGCCCAGCGTGATCAGGAAGCTGGGGATTCCGGTGCGCACGACCAGGAATCCGTTGAGCCAGCCGACGAAGAAGGAGAAGAGCAGCGCCAGGATCGTGCCGACCCAGACGTTGAGGTTGAAGTTGTAACTGAGCATGGTCGCGGTCAGCGCGTAGGTGACCACCTGCACACCGGCCGACAGGTCGAACTCGCCGCCGATCATCAGCATGCCGACGCCGGCCGCCACGATGCCGATGAGCGAGCTGGCGTACAGGATCGTGGACAGGGCCTCGGCCGACCGGAACGCCGGCGCGACGGCGAAGAAGAACAGGTAGATCACCACGGCGGCGACCAGGGCGCCGACCTCGGGCCGGGCCAGCAACCGGGCCGACAACGGCGATCCGGGGCGGCCCTCCGGCGGCGGGCCGGCCGGCTCGGGCGCCCGGACGACCCCGATCGGGTCGCTCATCGGATCTCTCCCCGGTGCGGGGCGGGCGGCGTCATCGGGTGTTGTTCGCGGCGAACTCCGCGATCGCGTCGATGTTCGTCCGGTCGACGAAGGACGGGCCGGTCAGCACCGGGAGCCCGCCGCCGATGTCGTTGCGGTTGGTCAGGTAGAGCCAGAGCGAGTCGACGGCGAGGTAGCCCTGCAGGAACGGCTGCTGGTCGATGGCGAACAGGATCGACCCGTCCTTGATCCGCGCGGCGACCTCGGCGTTCAGGTCGAAGGTGACGACCTGGGCGGCGCTGGCGGACTGCTGCACCGACTGCAGCGCGGCCTGGGCGATCGGCGCGCCCAGCGTCACGACGTAGTCGATCGACGGGTCCTGCTGGAGCTTGGCGGCGATCGTCGCGGTCACGGTGGGTATGTCCTTGCCGTCGACCTGGAGGTTCTCGGTGCCGGGGGCCTTGGCCAGCACGCCCTTGCAGCGCGCCTCCAGCGAGACCGACCCCTGCTCCTGGATCACACACAGCGGATGCCGGGCGCCGGCCGCGGCGATCCGCTCGCCGACCGCGTTGCCGGCCACGTTCTCGTCCGAGCCGAAATACATCATCGCGCCGACGTCCTTGTACTGGTCGATCCCCGCGTTGAACGCGACCACCGGGATACCCGCACCGACGGCGGCGCCGACCGGGGCCTTCATCGCCGCCGGCTGCACGAGGGTCACCGCGAGCCCGTCGACCTTGCTGTCCACCGCGTTCTGCACCAGGGTGGCCTGCCCGGCCGCGGTCGGGTCGGCCGAGTACCGCAACTCGATGTTGTCCTTGGCCGCGGCGGTCTCCGCCCCCTTGCGGACCTTGTCCCAGAACGAGTCGCCCGGCGCCTCGTGGGTGACCATCGCGACCGTGTACCGCGGGGTGTCGGCCACCGCACCGCCGCCGGCCGCGGACGTCATGGTTTCCTTCTGCTTCCCGCCGGTGGCGCTGCACGCGGTCAGGGCCAGCACGCCGGCCGTCGCGGCGGCGATCAGTGCGAGCGCCCTCCGGCGGATCGTCATCGACTCGGGTCCTTTCCTGGTGGGACGCGGCGTCCCGACGGTGCGGCGGTCACGGCCGGGCCGGGCCCGCGCGGGTCGGCCGGCCCGGCCCGCGCACCGATCATCCCCCGCCCGGCGCGCCCGGGACGACGTGTACGCCGAACCGTGCCGTCCGCGGCCGGGGCCGGCGGGCCGGCCGGCGTCACCCCGGGCCGATGGAGGCGGACAGAAGCCACCCCGTCCGTCACCCGGTGCGCGGCGGCCGGCCAGGCCCGGCCGCGAGCGGCCGCCAGGTGCTATCTCGTCACATGATATGACATACAGTCATATTCGAGACGAACCGCGGTCGACGACCGGAGCCGAGGAGGGGCCGATGCCAACGCTGACCGTCGACCTCGACCGGTCCAGTCCGGTTCCGCTGTACTACCAGGTGGCCCAGCAGATCGAGCAGGCGATCAACGAGGGCCGGCTGGCGCCGGGCGACCGGCTCGACAACGAGATCAGCCTGGCCGAGCAGTTCGGGCTGTCCCGCCCGACCATGCGGCGGGCGATCCAGGAGCTGGTCGACAAGGGCCTGCTGGTCCGCAAGCGCGGTGTCGGAACCCAGGTGGTGCACGGCCAGGTCAGCCGGCCGGTCGAGTTGACCAGCCTGTTCGACGACCTGAGCGCGCACCACCGGACGCCGCACACCGAGATCCTGGGCAACGAGGTGGCCCGGGCGAGCGACGAGGTCGCGGCGATGCTCGCGGTGCCGCCGGGCAGCCGGGTGCTGCACCTGCGCCGCCTCCGGTTCGCCCACGACGCGCCGCTGGCGGTCATGGAGAACTGGTTGCCGGAGGATCTGATCCCGCTGGGCGAGATGGACCTGGCCGGACGCGGGCTCTACCAGTTGATGCGGTCCAAGGGCGTGAACATCCGGGTGGCCAAGCAGCGGATCGGCGCGCGGGCCGGCACCCCCGAGGAGTGCCTGCTGCTCGGCGAGAAGCGCGGCAGCCCCGTGCTCACCATGGAACGTGCCGCCCACGACGATTCCGGGCGCGCCGTCGAGTGGGGCCGGCACGCCTACCGGGCCAGCCAGTACTCGTTCGAGGTCACCCTGGTCGAGCACTGACCCGCCCGCGGCCGGCCCGTCCGGCCGCGCGGCCCGCGACAAGACGACGAGGCGCCCGGCGGCGGGCGCGAGATGGAGGAGCGGCGTGACGACGACGGCAAGCCAGGCGCCCGAGCGGCCGATGCTGATCGGTGGCGACTGGGTCGCGGGCGTGGACGGGGTGTGGACCGACGTGGTCAGTCCCGGCCGCCGCGGCACCGTGCTGGCCCGGGTGCCGGAGGGCTCGGCCGAGGACGCCGACCGCGCCGTCCGGGCGGCTCGGACCGCGTTCCCGGCCTGGCGGGCCCTGCACTTCAAGGACCGGCAGAAGATCCTGGTGCAGATCGCCGACGCCCTGGAGGCCCGGGCCGAGGAGCTCGCGCTGCTCACCGCGGCCGACACCGGCAACGCCCTGCGCACCCAGGCCCGGCCGGAGGCCCAGACCCTGGTGAACCTGTTCCGCTACTTCGGCGGGGTGGCCGGCGAGTTCAAGGGCACCGTGCTGCCGGCCGGCGACGACCAGCTGCAGTACACCCGCCGCGAGCCGCTCGGCGTCGTCGCCGGGATCCTGCCGTGGAACTCGCCCCTGATGATCGCCGGCATGAAGACCCCGGCCGCGCTGGCCGCCGGCAACACCCTGGTCCTCAAGACCGCCGAGGACGCCCCGCTGACCATCCTGCTGATGGCACAGATCTGCTCCGAGTTCCTCCCGCCGGGCGTCCTGAACGTCATCACCGGCCGGGGCTCGGTCGTCGGCGAGGCCCTGCTGGTGCATCCGGACGTGGACAAGGTCTCGTTCACCGGCTCCACCGGCATCGGCCGGCACGTCGCCCAGACCGCCGGGAAGCGGCTGGCCCACGTCTCGCTCGAACTCGGCGGCAAGAGCCCGAACATCGTCTTCCCGGACGCCGCGACACCCGAATCGATCGATGCGACCGCGGCCGGGGTGTTGACCGCGATGCGGTTCACCCGGCAGGGCCAGTCGTGCACCGCCGGCTCCCGGCTGTTCGTGCACGCCGACGTCTACGACGACTTCCTCGCCGCACTGGTGGCGAAGGTCTCCGCGCTCACGGTCGGCGACCCGCTGGACGAGGCCACCGACATGGGCTCGATCATCAACGCCAAGCAGTACGAATCGGTGCTCGGCTACATCGAGAACGGCAAAGCCCAACCGGGTGTCGACGTCGCGCTCGACGGCACCACCATGGAGTTCCCCGGGCTCGACGGCTTCTACACCGGACCGACCATCCTCGGCTCCGTGGCCAACGACTGGCGGATCGCCCAGGAGGAGATCTTCGGGCCCGTCCTGGTCGCCATCCCGTGGCGGGACCGGGACGAGGTCATCCGGATGGCCAACGACTCGCACTACGGCCTGGGCGCCTACATCTGGTCGAACAACCTGACCGACGCGCTGGACACCGCGCACCGGATCGAATCCGGCTGGGTGCAGGTCAACCAGGGCGGCGCGCAGATGATCGGCCAGTCCTACGGCGGGTACAAGGCCAGCGGCATCGGCCGCGAGTTCTC
>NZ_JBMDXT010000274.1:0-3592 GCF_048594475.1 Nakamurella sp.
GGCCAGGTCGTACCGATTGCCGGGCGGCACGGCCGGCTCGGGGGGCGCCGCGATCCCGAGCAGCAGCACCGAATCGACGACCCGGCAGGACCCGAGCAGCCCGGGGCCCGACCGGACCAGTGGGTCGGCCAGCTCGAGGTCTTCGACCAGCAAGTCGGTCCCGTCGAGGCGGGCCCGGGTGGTCGAGCGCAAGGCGCCGCCCGCCTCCCCGACCCGGCCGAACACGAGCGTCTCCCGCAGGCAGGCGGTCGCGCCCGGCGCCAGGTCCAGTTCGGTCACCCGGAGCACGTCGGCCCCATCGGCGACGACGAACGGCTCACCGTTCCAGGTGAGGCGGGCGCCTTGACCGAGCCGGGCCCGGACGGTCCAGCCGGACGTCACCCCCTGGGCGTCGTAGGCGACGGTGCCCGCGGTCTCCACGACGTCCAGCCAGCCGCCGGCACCGACCCGCACGTCGAACTCGACCCGGTCACCGCCCAACAGCAGCGCGGTCGTCGCGACCAGCGCCACCCGGGCGCCGTCGGCGTCGACCCGCTGGACGCGCGCGGCCACCGGGCCGGGCGTGTGCGTCACCCGCGCCCGGCCCGGGGCCGGGTCGACCGCGATCAGCGTCACGGGTGCGGCTGGGCCTCGTCGTGCGCGTGCCAGCGGTTCTCGTCGGCGTGGAAGTGCGGGGCCATCGGACCGGGGTCCACCGGGACGTGGTTCCCGGAGCGGAACGACTCCAGGGTGAACCGGACCCAGGCGGTCAGCGCGTCGATCGAGGTCCGGTCGGTGCGGGACAGCCCGATCACCGGCCGGCCCGCCCGCGCGGCCTGGCCGTCGGCCACCATCTGCGATACGTCCACCCCGACGTACGGACCCAGGTCGGTCTTGTTCACGACCAGCAGGTCGGCCCGGCCGATGCCCGGGCCACCCTTGCGGGCGACGTCGCCGCCACCGGCCACGTCCAGCACGAACAGCTGGGCATCGACCAATGCCGGGGAGAACGTGGCGGTCAGATTGTCGCCGCCGGATTCGACGAGGACGACGTCGAGCGGGGCGAAGTCGGCTTCGAGATCCTCGACGGCCAGCAGGTTGGCGGTAACGTCGTCGCGGATCGCGGTGTGCGGGCAGGCGCCGGTCTCCACCGCCCGGATGCGCTCCGGGTCGAGCACGCCGGCCGATCGCAGGAACCGGGCGTCCTCGTCGGTGTAGATGTCATTGGTGATGACGCCGAGCTGCAGCTCGGCCGACATCTCCCGGCAGATGAGCGCGATGATCGACGACTTCCCGGTGCCGACCGGGCCGGCGACGCCGAGCCGGAGCGTGGTGCGCGAGGTGGTGGCAGAGGGCACAGATCAGCCTAACCCGGCGCCCCGCACCGGCCGAGGTCGTTGTGTGTCCACGACGTTTCGGGTGCGAGCGCGGCGGTGGCGGCACCGTCGGGCGGCCGGCCTGGTCGGTCAGGCCCGGAACAGCCGCTGGGTGGTGCCGGCGTGCTCCTGGGCCCACTGCTCGACCAGCGGCGCGGCACCCGCGGGGATGTCGGCGGCGGCGGTCAAGGAGCCGACCGCCGCCGCCAGGCGATCGATCTCCGCGGCCGCGCCGACCACCCATCCGGTGGCGACGACCGGGTCGAGCGGGTCCAGCTTGAGCGCCGCGGCGGCCACGGTCTGGGCGTCGTCGTACCCGATCAGCCGGGCGACCTGCGGTCCACCCAGGCCGGCCAGTGCCCCGGCCACGCCGATCGCGACCGCCCGGGTGGGCCGGCGGACCGCGCGCAGCGCCGCGCTGGCCGGCTCGTCCGGCCACAGCCCGGTGACCAGGCGGGCGTACCCCCGGCCCAGCACCTCGGCGTTCTCCCGCAGCGCCGGACTGACGGTGCGGGCCCGCCAGGCGTCGTCGACGGCGCGCAACCCGGCGGCCAGCATCCCGGCCAGGTCCGGCGGCTCACCAGGCCGGTCGCCGACCGGGCCGCCCGCTGGGTCGGGGTCCCGGTCGACCGCCCGGGCGCCGACGACGCCCGCGGCCAGGTGCCGGGCGACGACCGCGGCGCCGGCCTCGACGGCGACCACGGTGCGCAGCCGGGTCCGGATGTAGGCCGGCACGTCGGCGAGCGAGACACCGTTGCGCATCGCCGGTTCCAGCCCGGCCGACTGGGTGTGCGCACCGGTCGGCAGCCGCGCGTCGGCCAGCAGCATCAGCAGCACCTCGGAACCCCCGCCACCCCCGCCGAGTGTGCGGGAAGTGCCCCTTCCCGGGCCGTTTGCGGGCACCTTCTGCACACTCGGGGCTGCACTCGGCGGCGGGTCAGACGGCATCGGGCTTGGCCTCCACCCATACGGCCCGGGCCGATGCGACGATCTCGTCGCCGGCCAGCAGAGCGCTCGCGGTGCGCATGGACCGGTTGCCGACGGACTCGGTCCACCCGACGGCGACCAGCTCCTCCCCCGCGAGGACCGGTCGCCGCAGGTCGGCGGCGAGCCGGCCGAGCAGGGCGAACCGGTCCCGCCGCACCGCCTCGGCCGGGTAGCTCGGGCAGTCCAGCGCACCCCAGACGGCCGGGATCCGCAGCTCGCCGCGGTCCCCGCAGAACGCCTCGGGCACGACGAACGGGCTGGCCATCAGCTCGGGATGATCCGGCACCGGGCCGAAGCAGATCCGCAGGCCGTCCAGCCGTTCCGCGCCGCACACCACGCAGTCCGACAGCGGCAGGTCCAGACCCCGGAACGGATGCGCCGCCCACGCGGCCCGGGCCTCGTCGGGGGTGGGGCGGTACGGGGGTTCGGCGAGAAACGGGTCCACCGGGACCGCCTCGGCCAGCACCTCCTGGCCGCGGACCTGCCGGAGCAGCAGTTCGGCGCCACCGCCCAGGCGCGCCTTCACGGCCAGCGGGACGCCGACCGGGACGGGCGCCCGGAGGGTCACCTCGACCGGAGCGCTGCGCACGAAGCGCGCGAGCCCGCCGCACGCGAACCCGCCGTTGGCGTAGCCGCGGGGGCCGTTCTCCCGCGGGTCCAGGACCAGCGTGCCGCGTCCCCAGCTCACTGCGGCGCCGCCGGCAGCACGACGACGCCGTCGTCGTCGGACCAGATGTGGTCGCCCGGGGTGAACACGGCGCCGCCGAACTCGAGGACGACGTCCCGCTCGCCGGCGCCGGTCTTGCCGCTCTTGCGCGGGTTGGTGCCCACCGCCTTGATGCCGATCGGCAGCGTCCGCAGCGCCGCGCTGTCCCGGACCGCGCCGTGCAGGATCAGGCCTGCCCAGCCGTGGTCGACCGCCAGCTGGGCGATCAGGTCCCCGGTCAGCGCGGTGTGCACCGACCCGCCACCGTCCACCACCAGCACCCGGCCGCCGCCGGGTGTGCCCAGGATCGACTTGAGCAGCGCGTTGTCCTGGAAACACCGCACGGTGACGGCGGTCCCGTCGAACTCGGACCGGCCGCCGAACTGCCGGAACTGGGTGTCACAGGACTGCAGGCGGTCGCCGTACTCGGCATACAGATCCGCGGTGCTCATGCCACCGATCCTCGCACGCCCCCGGAGTTGATCAAGGGGACATTGGTGGTTGGCGGGGGGGCGGCCCACCCCCAAACCCATATACACACCCC
>NZ_JBMDXT010000275.1:0-3238 GCF_048594475.1 Nakamurella sp.
TCGGCCTCGAACGCGGTCAGCCCGAGCGCCGCCTTGGCCATCCGCTCGGCGCCGTCCGGCCCGAGGGACAGCGTCAACGCCCCGGAGGCGGTGTTGCGGGCGATCATCCCGTCCAGCGTCGAGCGGATCTGCGCCTCGGTCGGCAGCGGGAACT
Organism: Nakamurella sp.; assembly: GCF_048594475.1. Taxonomy (NCBI): domain Bacteria; kingdom Bacillati; phylum Actinomycetota; class Actinomycetes; order Nakamurellales; family Nakamurellaceae; genus Nakamurella; species Nakamurella sp. The sequence continues at coordinate 155 of NZ_JBMDXT010000275.1, forward strand.
CCAGCAGGGTGACCAGGGATTCCAGGTCGGCCGGGATGTGCGGGGTCGGCGAGATCATGATCAGGTTACGGGGCACCGGCCCGTCCTTGTAGAAGCGGACGGTGTCCTTGAGCTGCCGCACCAGCTGGGTGTCCGGCGGCGCCGACGGCGTGCCCAGCCAGGGGTGCAGATCCAGCAGGACGACCACGCTGGGCATGGTCAGCGCGGCCGCGGCGGTCAGGGCGGCGTGCGGGGTGCGGGTGTCCGCACTGCCCGGCTGCCCCAGCGCGGCGAAGCCGTTGGCGGTCGACCAGACGAAGACCTGCCGGGCCGGCACGATCTGCGTCCGGTTGCCCACCACGGCGGCGATCTCGGCCAGCACCCGCGATTCCTCGGCGGTCCGGATGGACAGCAGCGGGAACCGGGCGCGGATCAATCGGCGCAGGTTGGTTGCGAAGTCGTCGGCCACCGGTGTGCTCCCCTGCTCGATCCTGACGCCCACGGCGCACCGGCTACTGTACGAGGGCGGCCGGCCCCGGCCGCCGTTCCGGGACGGGAGAGCAGATGGCCAAGCAGCCGCCGCCGACGATCAACCGGCCCACCTTCGAATACTTCACCTACAAGGGCCCGCACCGGGTCGCGGTCGGCGATCTGGCCCCGGCCGGCCTGCCCGGTCTGGTGTTCACCCCGTCGTCGGGCCGCCGGCTGCCGATCGTCGCGCTGGGGCACGGTTGGCTGCAGTCGGTGGACAAGTACGCCGACACGATGCGCTACCTGGCCTCGTGGGGCATCATCGTCGTCGCGCCGAACACCCACCGGAGCCTGTTCTCCTCGCACCAGGGGCTCGCACTCGACCTGTCCCGGGCGCTGCGGATGGTCGCCTACGGCGAGCTCGGCGGCGGGCGGGTGCGCGGTGACCTGCGCCGCCTGGGCGTGCTGGGCCACTCCACCGGTGGCGGGGCCGCGGTGCTGGCCGCGGCCAAGGACGACCAGATCCGGGCGGTGGTCACGGTGACCGCCGCCGAGACCCGCCCGTCGGCGATCCAGGCGGCCGGCCGGGTCGAGGCGCCCGGCCTGCACCTGATCGGCACCAAGGACGACTGGGCCGAATCCGACGGTGCGCAGATCGCGCAGTCGTGGGGCGGGCCGGTGCAGCTGCGCCGGGTGCGGGGATCGGCCCACCTGGGCCTGGCCGAGGGCCAGAGCTTCGTCAACGGCATCCTGGGCGCCGACTCGGACAAGCGGGTTCAGCACGCCACCCGCATCCTGGCCTCGGCGTTCTTCGTCCGGCACCTGACCGACGCCCCGCAACTGGCCGACCAGATGGAGAGCAAGGTCGCCGGCACCAAGATCCTGGACCCGAACGACCCCGACGTGACCCCGACCGTTGACATGGGCGATCTGAGCACCGCCGCGATGCTCTGACGGCGGCCCCGGCCTGCCTCGCTGATCAAACCCGCGCCGACCCGGACGAACCGGACCCGATCGCGCGGCTTTGATCAGCCCAGCCCCGGCCCCGGCCTGCTTCGCTGATCAAACCCGCGCCGACCCGGACGAACCGGACCCGACCGCGCGGATTTGATCAGCGAACCGCGGCGGCGCGGGCGCGGGCGGAGGCGGGCCGGTCAGACGGCGGCGACGACCTTGGCGACCCGGTCCGCGACGGACTGGGCGGACTCGTCGGTGCCGGCTTCGACCATCACCCGGACCAGCGGCTCGGTGCCCGAGGGGCGCAGCAGCACCCGCCCGGTGTCGCCCAGCTCGGCCTGCGCCTGCGCGACGGCGGCCTGCACGTCCGGGGACGCCGCGACCGCGGCCTTGTCGCCGACCCGGACATTGATCAGCACCTGCGGGAAGCGCTCCACCACCGAGGCGAGCTCGGCCAGCGGGCGCCCGGTCTCGGCGACCATCGCCATCAGGTGCAGCGCGGTGAGCAGGCCGTCGCCGGTGGTCGCGTGCTCGGCCAGGATCAGGTGCCCCGACTGCTCGCCACCCAGCGAGTAGCCACCGGCATTCATGTCCTCGAGGACGTACCGGTCGCCGACGGCGGTCGTCCGCACGCCGATCCCGGCCGCCTTCATGGCCCGGTGAAAGCCGATGTTGGCCATCACGGTCGCCACGACGGTGTCGCCGGCCAGCCGGCCCCGGTCGCGCAGCGAGATCGCGAGCAGGGCCAGGATGACGTCGCCGTCGACCACGGACCCGTCGGCCGCGACCGCCAGGCAGCGGTCCGCGTCGCCGTCGTGCGCGATGCCCAGGTCGGCACCCTCGGCGATGACGGCGTCCCGCAGGCCGCTCAAGTAGGTCGAGCCCACCCCGGCGTTGATGTTCAGCCCGTCCGGGCTGCCGCCGATGACCACGACGTCGGCGCCCGCCCGCCGGTAGACCTCGGGGGCCAGTTCGGAGGCGGCGCCGTGCGCGCAGTCGACGACTACCCGCAGCCCGCGCAGCGGGTTGGGGGTGGCGACCAGCAGATGGTCCAGGTAGCGGCGGTCCGCGTCGCCGGCGGGCCGGATCCGACCGACGCCCTCACCGGTCGGCAGCGGGGCCGGATCGGCCATCCGGCGCTCGATGGCGTCCTCGACGGCGTCGGGCAGCTTGCGGCCACCGGCCCCGAAGATTTTGATGCCGTTGTCGGGCATCGCGTTGTGCGAGGCGGAGATCACCACGCCCAGGTCGGCGCCCAGGTCGGCGGTGAGGAAGGCCACGGCCGGGGTGGGCAGCACGCCCAGCAACTGCACGTCCACGCCCGCCGAGGCCAGCCCGGCCGCGACCGCGGCCTCCAGCATCTCGCCGGACGCCCGCGGGTCGCGCCCGACCACCGCGACGGGGCGGGTCGGGCTCGCCGCCGGCCCGCGGGCCGCGGTGGGGCGTCCCGGACGGCCGGACGCACCGGTGGACGACGAGGCCGCCTCCCGGGTCGCGCCCAACTCCTGCGCCGCGGCCGTGGCCAGCCGCAACGCCAGATCCGGCGTCAGGTCGGCGTTGGCCAGACCACGGACGCCGTCGGTGCCGAACAGGCGCCCGCCCACGAGGTCAGCGCTTCGAGTACTGCGGAGCCTTGCGGGCCTTCTTCAGGCCGTACTTCTTGCGCTCGGTGGCGCG
>NZ_JBMDXT010000276.1:0-4959 GCF_048594475.1 Nakamurella sp.
GGCGGCGGCCCGCCCCCCCCCCGCGTGGTGCGGGGGGGGGGGGGGCGGGGGGGCGCCCCCCCCCCCCCCCGGGCCGCGGTGCGGAACCGAGCAGGACCCGGAACCGAGCAGGGCGCGGAACCGAGCAGGACCCGGGGACGAGCGGGGTTTAGAAGTAGCGGGAGGAGAAGTCCGACAGCGCCTGGTACTGGCCGCCGCCCGCGATCGACTCGTACAGGCCCCGGTAGATCTTGTTGGCCTCGTCGTAGAGCGCCCGGGTCTTCTCGTTCGGGGTGAACTCGGACTCGACGTTGACCAGGGAGCCGACGGCCTCGTCGATCGAGGAGAACGAGCCGGACCCGAAGGCGCCGAGGATGGCCGCGCCGAGCACGGTGCACTCGCGCTCCTTGGTGACCTTGGTCGGTTGGCCGATGATGTCGGTCATGATCTGGGCGAAGCCGTCGGACTTGGTGCCGCCGCCGGTCAGCCGCAGATCGGTGATGCCGCCCTTGATGTCGGAGTTGAAAGCGTCGACCACCATGCGCATCTCGTGGGCGCAGCCCTCGAGCAGGGCGCGCAGCATGTCGGCACGGGTGTGGTTGAGCCCCAGCCCGATCCAGCCACCGCGGGACGCGGCGTCGTAGTAGGGGGTGACCTGGGAGACCAGGAACGAGTGGAACATCAGGCCGTTGGCCCCGGGCGGCGAGGTGAGCGCCTTCTCGACCATGACCGCGTACACGCTGCGGCCGGTCCTGTCCGCCTCGACCTGCTCCTCCATGCCCATGTTGTCGCGCCACCACTTGAGGTTCGCGCCGAGGGAGAACGCGCCACCCTCGATGTCCCACGCGCCGGGGACGGCGTGGCCGCCCCACCACAGGTTGCGGCCCTGCACGCGGTCCAGGCTGTCCAGATGGGCGACCATGACGCCGGCGGTGCCGACGGTGAACTCGGCCTGGCCCTGCTCGACGACCCCGGCGCCCATGGCGGCGCACTGCTGGTCACCGGCGCCCCGGCACAGCGGTGTGCCCTCGGGGATGCCGGTGGCGAAGGCCGCGGCGGCCGAGACGGTACCGGCCTTGCCGGTGGGGATGCCGACCGGCGGCAGCTTGTCGCGGGTCACGCCGCACAGCTCGAGGATCTGGTCGCTCCAGTCCAGCTTCTCGATGTCGAGCATGCCGTTCAGGGTGAGCGAGGCGGGGTCGGTGACCCACTCGTCGGCGCCCATCTTGAACAGGAAGTATTCCTGGCCGTTGGCGAACCAGCGGGTCTTGTTGAACAGTTCGGGCTCGTTGTCGCGCAGCCACGCGAACTTGGCGGCCGACCACAGCGGCGAGAGCTGCATGCCGGTGTGCGTCTGGTAGTCCTCGGCGGAGATGGTCTCGGCGAAGATCTCCTGGTACTTCAGCGCGCGTCCGTCGTTCCACACCAGGGACGGGGCCAGCGGGTTCTTCTCCTCGTCCAGGAGGATGAAGGTGCCGCGCTGGCTGGAGAATCCGACGGACTTGTAGGCGTCGGCCGGCAGATCGGCGGCGGCCACGGCCTGCTTGCTGGCGGCGCAGATCCCGCGCCAGACGTCGTCGACGTCCTGCTCGATCCAGCCGGCCCGCGGCGACGTGCAGGGGTATTCCTGGTACCCCTCGCCGAGTCGGTTGCCGTTCTGGTCGAAGATCATCACGGTGCAGCCGGTGGTGCCGGCGTCGATGCCGACGAATGCCTGGATCGAGCTCATGTCAAATCCCTCGCGGTGAGATGGACAGCCAACTGGAAGAGCGAGAATCGCTGGGTAGCAACGGCTACCGGCTAGGGGAGCGGGAACTCCTCTCGGCGGTGAGCGAAGCGGACCCCGGTAGTCTAGGTCACATCCCTATACTTGTACATACATGTCTGACCCGAAAATCTGCGGGCTCAGAGACCGCCGCCGGCCGCCGCGGCCCGGTCCAGGACGGCCTCGATGAGCGCATCGTCCCAGCGGCCGGCGAGCAGGAGCAGATCGGTGAGGGTGAAGCGGTCGCGCATGTAGGGCAGGGAGCGCAGCGCCCAGCGGGCCCGGCCGGCGTCGACCCCCGGGGTGAGGGCCGAGAACGTGCGGGCCGCGCCCCAGTTGGCCAGCGCGGCGGCCGGTGTGCGCGGCGGATGGGCCAGCCGGCGCAGGACGGCCTCGTGCTCCGGCCACCGGGCGAAGAAGTCCTCGACGGCGGAGCGGTTCGCGGCCCAGGTGGCGAACTTGCGCTGCACCGAGGTCCAGCACTCGGACCCGACCCGGCCGGTCGGATCGAGGTCGATCCAGCTTTGCCGCACCCGCTGCTCCAGGTCGGCCGGCGGGACCAGATCGGCCGGCGCCAACGCGCCGAGATCCAGTTCCTCCAGGGCGATCTGCCAGAGCGCGCAGGAGACCACGGTCGCCACCCCGACCTGCGCACCGTGCAGGTCGTGATCGGTGCCGTCGGCCATCGCCGCCATGTCCAGCAGGTGGCTGATCAGGTGCTCGACCCCGGACAACCCGGCGGTCGACCCGGTGTGCCCGATCGCCAGCCCGCCGACGGTCAGCACGTCGACGAGGCCGGCCAGCGCCGCCGGCTCGGCCGGATCCAGGTCGATCAGACCCTGCGCCGACCGCACGACCGGCGCGATGGCGTCCTCGTCCCAGCCCGTGTCCAGGCCGAGGGCGTTGGCCAGGTACCAGTCGGCCGGGGCCACCCAGGCGGCGACCGCGTCGCCGACGCCGGAGCGGGTGAGCGCGTCCGGGGCCTGCTGCAGCACGTCGTGGTCGATGACCAGGGCGCGCGGCCAGGTCGTGGGCAGCGTGCGTTTGGCCCCGTTGCGCACCAGCACGGACAGCGAGTCCGCGTAGCCGTTGACCGACGCCGCGGTCTGGACCGCGATCAGCGGCAGATCGAGCTCGGCGGCGACCGCCTTGCCCAGGTCGCTGACGGTGCCCGACCCGACCGAGATCAGGCCGGCCAGACCGCGGGAACCGTCGACGGCGGCGCGGACGGTCGGCTCGTCAAGCACGACGCCGTGCGCACCGGCCGGGGCGGTCACGCTGCGCAGCGCGCGGTCCGCGAGCCGGTCACGGACGCCGTCCAGCACGTCGCCGCCGGCGGCGGGCTTGGCGGTGCCGTCGTGCAGCAGGCCCAGCTCACCGGCCGGCAGCAGCTCGGCGACGGCGGCCGGCAGGGCGTCCAGCGCGCCCGGCGCGGACACGATCGTGCGCATCGGCAGGTCCCACGCGGCGGCGAACTCGGCCGCGGTGCGCGGCGGGGCGCTGGTCATCAGGAAGCCTCCACGGGTCGCCGGACGAAGGCGAGCAGGTCGTCGATACGGTCCAGGACGATGTCCGGCCGCAGCTCCGGCGGTGCCGCCGCCAGCATCGTGCGGTCGGTCTCCCCGGTCAGCACGAGCACGCCCGTCATGTCGTGCCGGCGGGCGAAGCTGATGTCGGTGGACAGCCGGTCGCCCACCATCACGGTCCGGGCCGGGTCCAGACCGGTTGCCTGAGCGATGATGTCGAACAGGCCGCGCTCGGGTTTGCCGAACACCGCCGAGCATTCGACGCCGGTCCCGGCGGTGATCGCGGCGGTGATGCACGCCGCGTCCGGCTCGCCCCGGCCGCCCGGGAACGGGCAGAACCGGTCCGGGTTGGTGGCGACGAGCCGGGCGCGCCGGTGGAACCAGAGCGCGTCGAACGCGATCTGCAGCTTGCGGTAGTCGAACGTCCGGTCGTACGAGCTGATGACCAGGTCGATCCGCGCCGGGTCATCGCACAGCTCGACCCCGGCCCGGGTCAGCGCGTCGACGAGCGGCTGCTCGCCGATCGGGAAGACCCGGGCCCCCGGCATGGTCGTGGTCACCCAGCGCACCGTCGAGTTCAGGCTGGTGAACACGTCGTCCACCTCGGTGGGGATGCCCAGGCCGGTCAGCTTGTCCGCGTAGGTGGTGGGGGACTTGGTGGGGTTGTTGCTGCAGAACACCGTGCGCACGCCGGTGTCCCGCAGCGTCTCGATCAACCGCCGGGCGCCGGGCAGCAACCCGTCGCCCAGGTAGATCGTGCCGTCCAGATCGAAGACGGCCGTGGTGATGTCGGTTCCCGGGCCAGTGGTGCCACCGGGACCGGAATCGCCACTGATTCCGGTCCCGGCGGGGGCACCGACGGGGGATGTGGGCATGACCGGGCCACGGTCCGATGCCGGCACGAGAGTCCTTTCGCTGTCGACGCTCCCGCGCCGGTCGGGGCCGATCAGATGATGATCTGGATCGGGTTCTCGATAAGTTCGCGGAACCGGGCCAGCCACTTGGCGCCGACCACGCCGTCCACCGGGCGGTGGTCGACCGACAGCACGACCTTGACCACGGTCGCGACCGAGATCTCGCCGTCGTCGCCGACGACCGGCTGCTTGACCGCCGCGCCGACGGCCAGGATGCCGGCCTGCGGCGGGTTGATGATCGCGTCGAACTCCTCGACCCCGAACATGCCCAGGTTCGAGATGGTCAGCGTGCCGCCCTCGAGCTCGGCCTGCTGCAGCTTGCCCTCGTTGGCGCGGGCGACCGCGTCCTTGATCGCCCGGGACAAGCTGGACAGGGACCGGTTCTCGATGCCGGTGATGACCGGGGTGACCAGGCCGCGCTCGCTGGCCACGGCGACGGCCACATCGGCCTGCGGCGAGTGCAGCACCGCCTCCTCGGACCAGACCACGTTCATCTCGGGCACGTCGATCAGCGCCTTGGCCGCGGCCTTGACGAAGAAGTCGTTGACCGAGATGCGCTCGCTGGACGAGGCGTTGAGCTGGGCCCGAAGCGCGAGCAGCTCGTCGACCCGCAGCGACACCCGCAGGTAGAAGTGCGGAGCCTGCTGCTTGGACGCCTGCAGCCGGGACGCCACCAGCTTGCGCAGGCGGCTGTGCGACGTGGCCTCCCAGCCCGGCCGGACGACCGGGGCCGGGGCGGCCGCGGCGGGCGCGGCGGCGACGGGAGCCGTCGCCG
>NZ_JBMDXT010000277.1:0-6486 GCF_048594475.1 Nakamurella sp.
CCCCGCCGCCGACCGCGACGGCCTGGAGCAGGGCGTCGGGCCCGGTCCGGCCGATCGGCAACGGGGCGCCGTCGCCGATCGCGTCGCCGACGGTGGGTGGCCGGCCGGTCCGGCGGAGGGCGGCCCAGCCCAGGCCGACGACCAGCCCGCCGGCGGCCGCGCCGGCCACCCGCCGCCATCCCGGCGCGGCCTCGATGCCCTGCAGGAAGGTGCCGGCGTCGTAGCCGAACAGCAGGTGCTGGGTGCCGTGCAACACCAGCGTGACCGCGATCCCGCCGATCCCGGCCAGGATGCCCACCGCGACGGCCAGGGCCAGTCGCCGGACGGAGATCACCCCGTCATCATGACCGGGGTGATGATGGCCGCGGGTGACGACCCGGGAATCCCGCCGGCGGCCCGGGGCGGCCCGGCCCGCGCCGGGCCCGGCGGACCGGCCCGGGACGAAAGGGGTTGCGACGGTGGCCGGCGAGATCGATCTGGACCTGGTGCGCACGTTCCTGACCGCCTACCGGACCCGGTCGCTGAGCCGGGCCGCCCGCGAGCTCGGCCGGGCCCAGTCGACGGTCACCGCCCAGATCGCCGCCCTGGAGTCCGAGTTGGGCCACGAGCTGTTCCAGCGGCGGCCGACCGGGGTGGTGCCGACCACTCGGGCCGATGCCCTGGCGGCGCGGGTCGCGCGCCCGCTGGACGAACTGGAGGAGGTCCTCTGGGCCGGGCGACCCGGGACGGACGACCACCCGATCCACCTCGGTGGGCCGGCCGAGTACCTGTCCCACCGGGTGCTGCCCCGGCTGGACGAGATCCTCGGCGCGGGCTCCCGGGTGCGGATCACCTTCGGGCTGTCCGACCCGCTGCTGGCCGAACTGAGCGCCGGCGGGACCGACCTGGTGGTCAGCGCGATCCGCCCGCGGCTGGCCGGGATCAGCGCCACGCCGCTGGTCGACGAGGAGTTCGCCCTGGTCGGCGCCCCGCGGTGGCGCCCGGCGGGCCCGGGTGATCCGGCCGACCCCCGGCGCTGGCAGGGGGTGCCGGTCATCGCCTACGCCGAGCAGTTGCCCATCATCCGCCGCTTCTGGCGGACGGTGTTCGGCCGGCGCCCGGCCGAGATCGTGCCCTGGGCGATCGTGCCCGACCTGCGCACGATCGCGGCGATGGTGGTGGCCGGGCTGGGGGTGTCGGTGCTGCCGACGTACCTGGTCGCGGACGACCTCACCGCCGGGCGGCTGGTCCGGCTGGCCGACCCGGAGCTGCCGCCGCTCAACACCCTCCACCTGGCCGTCCGCACGGGCGCGCTCGACCGGGACCCGGCGCTGCGGGCGGTGCACGCCGGGTTGCTCCGGATCGGTCGGGACCCGGCCGCGGTCAGTCCGTGAGCAGGGTGACGACCTCGCGGCCCACGGCGGTCGCCGACTGCGGGTTCTGGCCGGTCACCAGCCGGCCGTCGACCTCGACGTGCTCGGACCACGCGGGCGCGGGCACGTGCGTCGCGCCCCGTTCGGTCAGCTTGTCGGCGAGCAGGAAGGGGACGGCCTCGGTGAGGCCGACCGCTTCCTCCTCCTCGTTGGTGAAGCCGGCGACCGTCTTCCCGGCGATCAGCGGGGTGCCGTCGGTCAGTGTCATGTTGACCAGGCCCGACGGCCCGTGGCAGACCGCGGCCACGACCCCGCCCGACTCGTAGATCTCCCGGCCGATGGCGGCGAGCGCGACGCTGTCCGGGAAGTCCCACATGGTGCCGTGGCCGCCCACCAGCACGACGGCGTCGTAGGCAGTGGGGTCCACCTCGTCCAGCCGGGTGGTGTCGGCGAGCTGGGCGCTGATCTTCGCATCGGCCAGGAAGGCCTTCTGGATCTCGTCGGACTCGTCGTACCCGTCCTGCGGCGGGGTGCCCCCGGCGACCGAGGCGACGTCGACGTCGAAGCCGGCGTCCACGAACTCCTTCCACGGATGGGCCGCCTCGCCGACGAAGTAGCCGGTCTTGCGGACCCCGCCGAGATCGTCGTTGCTGGTCAGGGCGAGCAGGACACGCTTGGCGGACATGATGGGCCTCTCCGGGTTCGGGGTTCGGGGTTCGGGTTCGGGTTCGGTCGTCACGGGATGGGGCGACTGACCGGGATCGAGGGTAGGCGCGGGCCGCTCGACCCACCCATCGGTCGCCCGATGGCCCCGATCCGGTCCCCGATGGCCGGGTGCCGGCGGGGGAGGGTCGCTCGGCCCTGGAGGACAGGTGCCCCGCCGGGGCCCGCTCGACACGTCGACCGCCCGCCCGCGACCGCGGCCCGGCCGGACGGCCGCCGGTGCTCCCTGGCCGGCCGCCCCGCCTACCATCGGTGCTCGTGACGAGCCCGCACCACACCCGCCGGTCCACCGTCCGTGCCGCGCTCGCCGCCGCGGGCATCGACGCGCTCCTGGTCACCGACCTGGTCAACGTCCGCTATCTGACCGGCTTCACCGGCTCGAATGCCGCGCTGCTGCTCGTCACCGCCGACGACGAGGAACCCGGCCGGGCCCACGGGCACGTCGATAAGGCCACCGATGAGGCGGATGCGCGGACCCGGTTCTGCACCGACGGCCGCTACACCGTGCAGGCGCAGGACCAGGTGCCGGACCTGCCCCGGCTGATCGCCCGGCCCAGTGACGTCGCCCTGCTGAGGGGGGCGCCGGCCGGCAGCGTGGGGTTCGAGGCACGCTCCCTGCCCGTCGCCGCCTACGACGTGCTGCAGGCCGTGGCCCGCGAGCGCCGCCGTCCGGTGTCGCTGCGCACGACGCTGGACGTGGTCGAGGGCGTCCGGCTGGTCAAGGACGCCACCGAGATCGACGCGCTGGCGCGGGCGTGCGCCGTCGCGGACCGGGCGCTGGCCGAGCTGATCGCCGCCGACGGCATCCGGCCCGGCCGCACGGAGCGGGAGGTCGGCCTCGACCTGGACCGGCGCATGCGTGAGCTGGGTGCCGCCGATCCCGCGTTCGAGACGATCGTCGCCGCCGGCGCGAACAGCGCCATCCCGCACCACCGGCCGACCGCGGCCGTCCTGGCCCCCGGTGACCTGGTCAAACTCGACTTCGGTGCGATCGTCGACGGCTACCACTCGGACATGACCCGCACCGTGGTGCTCGGCGAGCCCGCCGCGTGGCAGCGGGAGATCTACGACCTGGTGCACGCGGCGCAGGCGGCCGGGCGGGCGGCCTGCGCGCCCGGCGCGACCGGCGACGCGGTCGACGCCGCCGCCCGCGACCTCATCGCCGCTGCCGGGTACGGCCCCGAGTTCGCGCACGGCCTGGGCCACGGGGTGGGCCTGCAGATCCACGAAGCGCCGAGCCTGGCCCGCGGATCGGCCAGTATCATGGCGCCCGACATGTGCGTCACCGTCGAACCCGGGGTCTACCTGCCCGGGCGCGGCGGGGTACGCATCGAGGACAGCGGCGTGATCCGTCCCGACGGCTATCACGTCCTCACCACGACCTCCAAGGATCTGCGCGTGCTCTGACGCGCCGCCGGTCCGGCCGAGACCAGCGAAAGGCGCGACACCCGCACCATGGCCAGCACCAGCGACTTCAAGAACGGGCTCGTCCTCAACCTCGACGGCCAGCTCTGGACCATCACCGAGTTCCAGCACGTCAAGCCGGGCAAGGGGCCGGCCTTCGTGCGGACCACGCTCAAGAACGTGCTTTCCGGCAAGGTCGTCGACAAGACCTTCAACGCCGGGGTCAAGGTCGAGACCGCGACGGTGGACAAGCGGGACATGACCTACCTGTACAAGGACGGCGCCGAGTACGTGTTCATGGACGGCGACACCTACGACCAGATCCACATCCCGGCCGCGACGGTCGGCTCGGCCGCCGACTACCTGCTGGAGAACCAGGAGGCGCTCATCGCGCAGAACGAGGGCGTGGTGCTCTACGTCGAGCTCCCGGCCTCGGTCGAGCTGGTCGTCTCCCACACCGATCCCGGACTGCAGGGGGACCGGTCGACCGGCGGCACCAAGCCGGCCACGCTGGAGACCGGGGCCGAGATCCAGGTGCCGCTGTTCCTCAACACCGGCGACAAGATCAAGGTCGACACCCGTGACGGCCGGTACCTCGGCCGAGTGAACAGCTGACGACCCGAGCAGTGGGATGAGTGCTCGCAGCAAGGCCCGCAAACGCGCTCTCGACGTGCTCTACGCCGCCGAGGCGCGGGGAGTCGACCCCCTGATCGTGCTCGACGAGCGGATGCAGGAGCCGACCGGACCGGACCGGCACAGCTGGACGCCGATCGGCGAGTACGCCGAAGGGGTGGTCCGCGGGGTCGCCGAGCACCGGGAGCGGATCGACGGCCTGCTGGCCGAGCACGCCCGGGGCTGGACGGTGGAGCGGATGCCGGCGGTCGACCGGGCGATCCTGCGGATCGCCGTCTACGAGTTGCTCTACTCGACCGAGGTGCCTCCTGCGGTGGTGGTCAACGAGGCGGTGGACGCGGCCAAGGTGCTCTCGACCGACGATTCGCCCCGCTTCGTCAACGGGGTGCTCGGCCAGCTCGCGGTGATCACCCCGCAGTTGCGCGGCGCCTGAGCGGTCCACCGCCGCTCGCCGGTCGCCCGCGCCGTCCGGCGGCCGGCCACCCGGGCCGCCGCGGCGGGACGCGGGCAGGTGCGGGGAGGGCAGAGGCCGGTCCGGGCCGCGCCGATGACGTCAGCGCGGAACCGGACATCCGGTCGCTCCGGGCGCAGAGGTGGCCGGCGAACCGGACGATCGGGCCCGGACTACTCGCCGAGCTCGGTGCCGGCCGGCAGGACGCCCCATTGGACCAGCTGGTCGGTGAGATCCTCTGCACTCATGTCGTAGATCACGGCTAGTGATCGCAGATCCTCGGAGCGGATGGTCAGGACCTTGCCGTTGTAGTCGCCGCGCTGCGACTGGATCGCGGCGGCGTAGCGGGCCAGCGGGCCGGCCTGATGGGCGGGCAGTTCGGCCAGTCGCTGCAGGTCGATGACGAGCTTGGGGCTCGGCGCGCCGCGCCGGGTCGCCCGGGCGTCGGGCAGCAGTTCGGCGACCGGGACACCGTAGAACTCCGCGAGTTCGGCCAGCTTGGCCACCGTCACCGCGCGGTCGCCGCGCTCGTAGGAGCCGACCACGACGGCCTTCCACCGACCCTCGGACTTCTCCTCGACGCCGTGCAGGCTCAGGCCCTGCTGGGCCCGGATCGAGCGCAGCCGGGCGCCCAGGGCGTGGGCGTAGTCCTGGGTCATGACGGCTCCCTGGTGAGGCGGTGGTTCTGTGGTGGCGCTGCTTGACGAGTGTATACGCAGAGTAGTCGCAATCCGGGCAGGCGTGCCAATGGCTTCACGGAGGACTGGCGATCGGTGGGTCCGGCCCGCCCGCGCCGCCGGTGACCCGCCCGTCAGGGGCCCCGGCAGTTGGTAGCATCTGCGCTCGACCACCCTTTAAGGACCGTCCAGTGAGGCGGGAAAGGAGGTCTGCTCGAGGTGCCCGCGCGCCCTGCTCAGGCCAGTTCGTCCGACGCCGGTACCCGGCTCGGTCCCGGACGTGAATCCACCGTCCCCGCCGCCCCCGACCCGTCCGCTCCGGATCCGTCCGGTTCCGATGCCGCCGTGACGGTCCTCGCCGAGATCCTCGGGGCGGCCCAGATCGCCCGGGTCATCGACCGGATCGCCCACCAGATCCTGGAACGCAACGGCGACCTGCCGGTCGTGCTGCTGGGGATCCCGACCCGCGGCGTGCACCTGGCCCGCCGGCTGGCCGACCGGCTGACCGCCTTCACGTCCCGCCCCACCCCGGTCGGATCCCTGGACATCACCCTCTACCGGGACGACCTGCGCCGGCGGCCGCCCCGCGCCCTGGAGGAGACCCGGATCCCGGCGGGCGGCGTCGACGACGCGATCGTGGTCCTGGTCGACGACGTGCTCTACTCCGGACGCACCATCCGCGCGGCGCTGGACGCCCTGCGCGATCTGGGCCGGCCGGCGGCGATCCAGCTGGCCGTGCTGGTCGACCGGGGCCACCGGCAGCTGCCGATCCGGGCCGACTACGTGGGCAAGAACATCCCGACGGCCTTCGGCGACGACGTGGCCGTTCGGCTGATCGAGATCGACGGCATCGACGGCGTGGAGCTGGCCCGCGCGGTGCCGCCCCGCGACCCCGCCAGCGGATCTGCTGGCGAACTCGAGGGAGAGCGGACGTCATGACCACCATCCAGGACGCGGCGCGACCGGTGCGGTCCGCCGCGCCGCGGCCCGCGGCGCCGGCCCTGCCCCGGCATCTGCTGTCCACCGGCGACCTGTCCAGGGACGGGGCCGAGCTGATCCTCGACACCGCCGAGCGCATCGACCAGGCCATCGGCGGCCGGGAGGTGCGCAAGCTGCCCACGCTGCGCGGCCGCACCGTGGTCAACCTGTTCTTCGAGGACTCCACCCGCACCCGCATCTCGTTCGAGCTGGCGGCCAAGCGGCTCTCCGCCGACGTCATCAACTTCTCGGCCAAGGGCTCCTCGGT
>NZ_JBMDXT010000278.1:0-7585 GCF_048594475.1 Nakamurella sp.
GGCTGACCCCGCCCTCGTCCTCTCGAGCACGTACGACGCCGGATCCGGGAGGGCGGCGTCCCTCGACGCGTTGGCAGGCCCGGCCTGGCTGCATCGGCGACCCGCAGGCCACCGACGAAGCGCTGGATCACTGCCTGCGTCGGCGAACCGGAGGCCACCGGCGGAGCGCGGATCACTGCCTGCGTCGGCCTTGGCTCGGGCGTGCGCCCGCGACCGATCCGCATCGGCACACCCGTCGGCGGCGCCGCCGGGCCGCCCGGCGCCGGCCGGCGGCCCGGACCGCTCGCGGCGCGTTCGGCGAGCGCTCGCCGGATCATCCGACCTTCTGGCCGCCCGGCCGCCCGGCCGCCCGGCCGCCCGGCCGACGGCGCACTCGGCGGTGATCGGGTCGGCCCGGGTTCGGCCCCGTCGCGCGGCTCGTTGGGCCGATTCCCGTCCGGATCACCGGTTCGTCGCGAGCTGCGCGATCCACCCGGCCATCCGCGCGGCCACCTCGGCTCGCACCCGGCCGTCAGGTCGTCGCACGGTCTCGCCGCATCCGCGGAGGTGCGTGATCCAGGTCACCCCGAGCCGCGGGAATCACTGAACCTTGCACAACGTAGTAAGGGGTGTAACGTTGTAATCAACAACGTCGAGAACGAAGGAGGAAGGTCCCATGAGAGGGAACTTCGCAGCATGGGCCGACGGCGAGACGCCGGACGGCCAGGAAGAGCGTGGCGGCGGCCACGGACACGGTCGCGGCCGGGGCGGTCGTGGCGGCCCGGGTGGACCCGGCGGTCGCGGACGCGGCCCCGGCGGTCCGGGCTTCGGTCCGGGTCGGGGCATGGGTCCGCGCGGTCGCGGCCGCGGCGGATACCCCGAGGCGCCCGACGCCTCGGACGCCCCCGGCTGGTTCGCCGGCCGGCTGCCGAGCGACTGGTTCGTCGGCGCCCCGGACGTCCGGATCGACCGGGACGAGATCATCGTGGTCGGTCAGCTCCCGGACCTGACCGAGGAATTCGCCGACGACGCGGCCCGGGCGGCCGCCGAGGCGGGTCGGATCTCCCGGTTCCGGGAGCAGACCCGCGAGCAGCGGATCGAGATCGCCCGGCAGGCCCAGCACCGGTACGGCCGGGACATCTCCTGGGGCGCCCGGCTGGGTGACACCGAGGATCTGTTCACCACCCTGTCCAGCCCGGTCATGACCAGGCTCCGGCAGCCGGAGCGTCAGGTGCTCGACACGCTGGTCGATGCCGGCGTCGCCCGGAGCCGCTCCGACGCGCTGGCCTGGGCGGTTCGACTGGTCGGGGAGAACGCGGACAACTGGCTCGGCGACCTGCGCCGGGCGATGCAGGAGGTCAACCGCCTCCGCGAATCCGGCCCCGACCTGGGCTGACGGCATCTGCGCCGCAACGCCGACGTCCGCGCGGTCGGTCCCGCGCGGACGATCGAGCCCCGAATGGGACTGATGTGACAGGAGTCGACGGCATCGGCCGCGCCGGGCCAGATGATCCGCGCGGTCAGCTGACGCGGAACAGGACCAGCCAGATCGCCACGCAGTGGCAGAGGGCGGCCAGCGAGACGCAGGCGTGGAAGTACTCGTGATAGCCGAACGTCGCCGGCCAGGTGTTGGGCCGGCGGGTCGCGTAGAAGATCGCGCCGAGCGAGTAGAGCAGGCCGCCGGCCAGCAGGAGCACCAGCACCGCGACCCCGCCGTTGGCCAGCAGGTCGGGCAGGACGAACACCGCCACCCAGCCAAGGGCCAGGTAGAACGGCACGCCGACCCAGGCGGGCGCGTGCGGCCAGAACATCTTCAGGGCGACCCCGCCGGCCGCGCCGATCCAGACGGTGGTCAGGACCACGGTGCTGGTCGGCGGGTGCAGCGCCAGCACGGTCATCGGGGTGTAGGTGCCGGCGATGAACACGAAGATCATGGAATGGTCGGCCCGCCGCATCCAGGTCCGGGTGCGCGGCGACTTCCAGGTGTGCCGGTGGTAGGTCGCGCTGACCGTGAACATGCCGATCAGGGTGAGCGCGTACACCGAGCAGGCCAGGGCCGGTCCGGCTCCGGCGAACACGCCGGCGAGCGGGATCAGGGCCAGGCTCATCGCGGTGGCGATGACGGCGGAGTAGACGTGGATCCAGCCCCGGGCCCTCGGCTTGACGGCGGCCGGGGCGGCGGCCGGCGCGGTCGTACTCATGCCTCCATCCTGGCCGAACGGCCGGCCGGGGGCCACGCCGAGCGGCGTGATCCTTCCCCCGGAACCGGTGCCACCGGCGACGCAACCCCGTGCGGCGCGGTCGTCCGCGGTCCGGTCCCTCGGTCGGACTACATTCACACCTCGTGAGGTTGCCCCCGCTGGTCTACCGCCTGTACGAACGGCGGCTGACCCGGAACCTGGTGGGCGCGCCCATCCCGCACCACGTCGGCGTCATGCTCGACGGGAATCGCCGGTGGGCCCGCAAGGCCGGGTTCTCCAATCCCACCGAGGGTCACCGGGCGGGCGCCGCGCACATCGTGGACCTGCTCGAATGGTGCCAGGAGACCGGCATCGGCATGGTCACCCTGTGGCTGCTGTCGACCGACAACCTCCGCCGGCACGACGACGAACTCCAACCCCTGCTCGAGATCATCACCGACGTCGTGGACGACCTGGCCGCGCCGGACCGCCCGTGGAAGCTGCGCATCGTCGGTGCCCTCGACCTGCTCCCGGAGCCGATGACCACCCGGCTGCGGGCGGCCGAGATGCGCACCGAGCAGCGGGACGGGATGCAGGTCAACATCGCGGTCGGGTACGGCGGCCGGCAGGAGATCGTCGACGCGGTCAAGTCGATGCTGGAGGCCGGCATCGAGCAGGGCCACGGCATCCAGGAGGTCATCGACTCGCTGGACGTCGAGACCGTCGGGGAGCATCTCTACACCTCGGGCCAGCCCGACCCGGACCTGGTGATCCGGACCTCGGGGGAGCAGCGGCTGTCCGGATTCCTGCTCTGGCAGAGCGCGCACTCGGAGTTCTGGTTCTGCGAGGCCTACTGGCCCGATTTCCGGCGGGTCGACTTCCTCCGCGCCCTGCGCGACTACGCCGCCCGGCACCGCCGCTTCGGGGAGTAGCCGACCGCCCCGATCGCCCTCACCAGCGGTGCTCGGCCAGCCCCAGGTCGCCGACGGTCCCGTCGAGGGTGCGGGCCCGCGCGGCCGGCACCAGCTCGCTGGTCACCAGGCCCCGTTCGGAGGTCAGCTCGTCGATCACCGGGAAGACGGCGGCGATCCGGTCCGGGGTGTCCACGACCACCGTGAGGGTGGGCACCCGCCGGCCCACCTGGAACGGCCGGTCGCCGTGCGGGGGAGTGTCGCCGTGGAACCCCCAGACCCCCCGCAGCGTCGTGGACCCGGCGGCGCCGGACCGGCGCAGCCAGCGGGTCAGCTGCCGGTGGATGGGCCGGCCCTGGTAGGTCGCGTCCTCCGAGGTCAGCACCATGATCTTCTGGAAGAGGGCACGGCCCCGATGGTCGGCGACGGGCAGCACGGGCACCGGGTCGATCGTGCGGCCGTCGCGTTTGGCCACCCGCAACCGTTCCAGCGTGAGCAGCGGGCGGGTGAGCAGCCGGTCCAACTCGGGCAGGACCTCGGCGATCCGATCCCCGCGGCCCACGGCCAGGATCATCACCGGCACCGCCGTGTTCCGGCCGAAGAACCGCGCCCGGGCCCGCTCGCCGCGGACCGTGCCGTCGACGCCGAGCAGCACGGTCGCGCCGTCCAGCCCGCGCCGGTGCAGCAGATCGCAGACGGCGACGAACGCCGGCACCCGGCCGACCCGCTCGTGGCGGCCGAGGTAGACGGTCAGCCGCACCGCCTCGGCGGGGTCGGTGCCCGGCCCGGCCGGCGCCCCGCCGTCGGTCAGCAGCCGGGCCCGTTCGACCGTGATCAGGCCGATGGCCGGCAGTGCGGCGACCTCGTCGAGGACGGCCTCCACCCGGGCCCGGCGGTCGACCGCGACCGCAACCGCCGGCAAGTCCTCGGACAGCGTGAGCGAGGCGTCGGTGCGCAGGCCGTGCTTGAGGCCGAACCCCTCGACGCCGCGCATCATGATGCTGGTGGCCAGTTCGCCCCGGCCGAACACGTCCAGCAGGCGGTCGGCGACGAACCCGTCCGGCGTGCGGTGCCGCTCACCGAAGTAGCAGGTCAGTTTGAGGCTCTCGGCGTCCGCCGGCGGCCCGGCCGGGGTCGCGGGCGGGGTCTCGGGCGGGGTCTCGGGTGGGGGAGGCGCGGGGATGCTCACGGTGCCGTCCTCCCGGGGGAACGCCCCGGCGCGGGCGCTCCGGCCGGGGCGCCCCCGGCGGCCGGCCGGGTCGCCGGGCCGCTCCGGTTCACAGGGCCGCTCCCACGGCCTGGCCGGCGGCGGCGGCCGCGACCCCCAGGACCAGACTCAGCCCGATGTTCAGCGCGGCCTTGCGCACCTGCCGTTCCTCGGTCAGCCGTTGCGATTCCAGCATCCAGGTGGAGAACGTGGTGTAGGAGCCGACCGCGGCGGTGCCGGCCAGCAGGGCGGCGTCCGCGGGCAGCGCCAGTCCGGTCAACAGGCCGAGGACGACCGCCCCGCTGATGTTGACGACCATCGTGCCGTAGGGGAAGGCCCGCCCGGTCCGCGCGGACACCATGCCGTCGACCAGGAACCGCAGCACCGACCCGGCGCCGCCGATGAGCACCACCCCGGTCCAGACCAGCGCCGTCATCCGCCGACCCGCACCCGGACCCGGCGGACGGCCGCGGTGGTCAGGTGGATGCCGGCGTAACCGACCACCACACTGGCCACGGTGTAGCCCAGGGCCAGCACGAAGGCGCCGGCCTCGAGCATCCTGAGGATCTCCACCTGCATCGTCGAGAACGTGGACAGCCCCCCGCACACCCCGGTGCCCAGCAGCGGCCGGCGGTAGCTGGACAGCGGCAGCCGTTCCTGCAGGCGGGTGACCACGTACCCGAGCAGCACGACGGCCGCGGCGTTGGCGATGAAGGTGGCCCACGGCCACTGCGTCGGCGCATGCGGGAACGCCTGGGACAGGCCGGCGCGGGCCAGCGTGCCGACGGCCCCGCCCACGAAGATGGCGCCCAGCTCGCGCCCGTCCAACCGGGGCAGCCAGCGGACCGGACGGGGTGCGGCGGCCAGGGCCGCGCTGACGGCGGTGGCCTCGGGGGGCCCGGAACCGGTCCCGTCCGGCGCCGGGCGGGTGGCCGGGCCGGGGGAGAGCTCGTCCGGCGGCGGGGCGGCAGGGGTCATGCGCAGCCTCCTCCGACGGGGCGGACACCGGTCCGCGCGGTACATGATGCACCCGCGACCCGGGGCCCGGTGATCGGCACCCACCCCGCGCCGCCGACCCCGCCGCGGGGCCTACGGTGGACGACCATGGGCCAGACCAGCGAACGCGACGACGATCACGGGGCGGGGCCCGGCGACCAGACGGTCACCGAGTACCTGCGGCTGGGGCTGCGGTTCGGTCGGGTGGTGGACGGCTTCGTCGACGCGTTCACCGGCGACGAGCAGCTGCGCCGGCAGGTCGACGCCGAGCCCGCGCCGGATCCGCTCGAGCTGTCCGCGCAGGCCGCCGAGCTGTCCCGGCGGGTGCCGGACGCGGGGCTGGGTGCCGCCCGGACCGACTACCTCACCGCCCACCTGGACGCGCTCACCGTGGCCGGCCGCCGGCTGGCCGGCGAGCCGATGTCGTTCATCGACGAGGTCCGCAGCTACTTCCAGGTCGACATCGACCTGGTCGACACCGATGTGTACGCCGCCGCGCACGACGAGATCGCCGCCCTGCTGGGCGGCTCCGGCCCGCTGCGGGACCGGCTGCGCGCCGCCCGGGAGGCCGAGGCCTGCCCGCCCGAGCTGGTCGAGACCGCCGTCCGGACGGTCGCCGCGGCCCTGCGGGAGCGGGTGGCCGGCCCCACCGGGATCGCCGCGCTGCCCGAGCACATCGACTTCGAGATCGCCCGCGACGTCGCCTGGAGCGGCTTCAACTACTACCTCGGCGGATTCCGGTCCCGGGTCGCGGTCAACGCCGACGTCGGGCACCGGATGAGCCAGTTCGGTGTGCTGGTCGCCCACGAGTGCTACCCGGGCCACCACACCGAGCATTGCCGCAAGGAGGACCTGCTGGTCGACCGGGGCGGTGAACGGGAGCACCAGATCTTCCTGGTCAACACCCCGCAGTGCGTGATGGCCGAGGGTCTGGGCGATCTGGCGCTGACCGCGGCGGTCGGGCCGGGCTGGGGGCGCTGGCTGGCCGAGGTGCTGGACGGGATCGGTCCGGCGTTCGACCCGGAGCTGGTCGAGGCGCTGGAGGTCGCGTCCCGGCCGCTGAACACGGTCCGGCAGAACGCGGCGATCCTGCTGCACGACCGCGGCGCCGACCCCGAGGAGATCGTCGCCTACCAGCAGCGCTGGGGGCTGGCCGACGAGAAGCAGGCCCGGCAGCGGCTGCGGTTCCTCACCGACCCGCTCTGGCGGGCCTACACCTCCACCTACGTCGAGGGGGACCGGCTGCTCCGGCCGTGGCTGGCCGCCCGCCCGGCCGGCCAGTCCGCCCTCGACCGGTTCAGCCGGCTGCTGGACGAACCGCTGACGCCCCGCGTCGTGCAGCGCGAACTGGCCGACCACACGGATCGGGTGACATGACGGCCGACATGGCCGCGGGCCCGCGTGACCTGCCCCCTCACGCGCCGCTCACATGGGATTCTTCGGGCCGTCGGGTTCGGATGCGCTGAACTGGAGCCGCCGGGCCACGCTTCGCCCGGCGCGGGACGAGGGGAAACGGGACACATGAGTGGTTCGGCCAGGCTTCTGGTGGTCGATGACGAGCCGTCGCTGCAGGACATCGTGGCGACCTCGATGCGGTTCCTGGGCTATCAGGTCGCGGTCGCCGGCACCGGCCGGGAGGCGGTGCGGATCGCCACCGACACCCACCCGGACCTGATCATCCTGGACGTCATGCTGCCCGACTTCGACGGTCTGGAGGTGATGAAGCGGGTGCGGGCCGCCGGCGTCGAGTCCGGCGTCGTCTTCCTCTCCGCCCGGGACACCCCGGCCGACAAGATCGCCGGTCTGACCGCCGGCGGCGACGACTACGTCACCAAGCCGTTCGGCCTGGAGGAGCTGGCCGCCCGGGTCGCCGCGGTGCTGCGGCGGATCAAGCCCGACCCGTCCGACGACGGCGTCCTGCGCGTCGCCGACCTCGAGCTGGATCCGGAGACCTACCAGGTCACCCGGGCCGGGGCGCCGATCGAACTGGCCCCGACCGAGTACAAGCTGCTGCGGCACCTGATGGTCAACGCGAACGTGGTGCTGTCCCGCCAGCAACTGCTCGATGCCGTCTGGGGCACGGACTTCTACGGCGACGACTCGGTCGTCGCCACCTACATCTCCTACCTGCGGCGCAAGGTCGACGCGACCGGCGAGCCGCTGATCCACACCCACCGCGGCTTCGGCTACGTGCTGCGCGGCCCGCGGACCTGACCGCGACGGCCGGGATGGACTCGACACTGCCCCCACCGACCCCGCCGGCGGCGGGGGCGGCGGCCGTCCTGGCGGCCGGCCCCGATGTGGTTGCGGAC
>NZ_JBMDXT010000279.1:0-12983 GCF_048594475.1 Nakamurella sp.
AGCAAGGCCCGCCCCCCGGGTACCGGCAGGGCCCACCGCCCGGGTACCAGGCCGGTCCCCCGCCGGGGTATCAGCCGCCGCCCGGCGCCCCGTCCGGACCGCCCCCCGGGTACCAGCAGGGCCCGCCCCCCGGCTACCAGCAGCCGGGCTACCCGCCGGCCGGGGCCTACGGTCCGCCGGGTGCCGCGCCCGGGTACCCCGGCGCCTACCCGCCGGCCGCCGGTGGCCCGAAGCCGTCCTTCGACATGTCGAAGATCAGCATCGCGGGCTGGGGCGTGCTGGGGGCGTCGCTGCTGACGCTCATCGCCAGCTTCTTCCCGTTCTGGTCGGTCACCGCGAGCGGCTTCATCGCCTTCACGGTCTCGCTGAACGGCTGGTCGCTGTGGTGGTGGCTGCCGGTCCTGCTGGCCGTCGCGGTCGGTGTGGTCTACGCGCTGCAGCTGTTCGGCGTGCTGAACCCGAACCAGGTCAAACCGGAATGGTTGGTCTACGGGGCGGCGGCCTCGTTCGTGCTGACACTCGGGGTGCTGATCCAGACGTTCATCTACGCCGGGACCGCCCTGGCCGGCGCCGACGGCATCTCGCACGGACCGTCGTTCGGCGTGTTCCTCGCGATCATCACGACCGCGGCGCTGACCTACTTCACGGCCCTGGCCGCCCAGTCGGCCGGTGCCAAGCTGCCGTTCAAGGTTCCCGGCCCGGCGTGACCGCCTGAGCACCGCGAAGGCCGCGACCCGGATCGGGTCGCGGCCTTCGTCGTTCCGGGCCGGGCCTCAGACGGTGATCCGCCGGATCGTGAGGTAGCCGCCCAGCCCGACGGCGGCGGCCACCACCGCGACCAGCAGGCTGGCCGCCACGATGTCGAGCTCGGCCAGGAACCGGCCGACCTGCGGCCAGGCCTGCCCCCAGGTCACCAGAAGGGCGGCGATCACCGCCACCAGGGTCAGCGCGGCCAGGAACACGACCATGCCGACCAGCCCGAACCGGCGGTAGACCAGCCCGCACCACAGCCCGAACAGGAACGCCGTGGCCAGCAGGACGACGTTGGTCAGCAGGACCTGGTACCAGGGTCCGTCGAGGATCCACGGCACCCGGAAGAAGTGCAGCCGCATCCACCAGCCGCCGGTCACCCCCTCCAGCCACCACAGCACGGTGAGCATGGCCCCGTAGGCGACGCACAGGCCCAGCACCAGAGCCAGGGTGCCGGCGTAGTAGGAGCGGCGGCTGACGCCGAGCGTCATCGCGAACGGCAGGAACTTGGTCGCCGCCTGCACGCCGATGACCAGCGTGAAGATGTAGATGGTCAGCAGGCCGCCGGTGTAGTCCCCGGACTCCTCGGTCGGCGGGAGGACGGCGAAAATGGCCACGTTCACGGCGAAGGTGAAGGCCAGCATCCCCCAGACGAGCCAGGTGTAGCCGAACCGGTCCACCAGGTGCAGCCGGGCGACGCGGCCGATGGTGGCGGCGCTCATGCGGGAATCCTCTCCATCGACCGGGGTCCCGCGGCGGACCCGACGGTGCGGACCACGTACTCCTGCAGCGAGACCGGCTCGATCTGCAGGTTCATCTCCCGGGCCCGGGCCAGGGCCAGGTCGTCCAGCGGTCCGGTGACGGTGGCGCTGGCCAGGGATCCGATGCCCTGCCGGCCGATCACCTCGCGCCGCCCGACGAAGTCCTCGACCGCGGCGGCGGGCCCGCTGACCGTCACGGCCCGGCCGCGCAGCCGGTCGGCCGGTTCGTCGACCACGATGCGGCCCGCGCTGATGACCACGACGTGCTCGAGGAGGTTGGCCACCTCGTCGATCAGGTGGGTGGACAGCAGGACGGTGCGCGGATGCTGCGCGTAGTCCTCCAGCAGCCGGTCGTAGAAGATCTGCCGGGCCACCGCGTCCAGCCCGAGGTACGGCTCGTCGAACAGGGTGATCTCCGCGCGGGAGGCCAACCCGATGACGATGCCCACCGCCGAGTGCAGGCCCCGCGAGAGCTTCTTGACCGGCCGCTTGAGTGGCAGGTTGAAGTCGTCGATCAGCCGGCCGGCGAGCTCGTGGTTCCAGTCGGGATAGAACCAGGACGCGGCCTCGATGACGCGCTTGACCTTGATGTCCGGGTAGACCTGGCTCTCCTTCACGAACGACATCCGGCGGAGCACGTCGTCGTGCTCGACCGGGTTGCGCCCGTGGACCAGGACGGTCCCGGCGGAGGCGAACTCCTGCGCCGTGATCACCCGCATCAGCGTGGACTTGCCGGCGCCGTTGCGGCCGAGCAGTCCGGTGATGGACCCCTGCGCGAACGCCACCGAGACGTCGTCCAGGGCGGTCACCCCGCGGTAGCGACGTGAGACGTGATCGACAACGACGGCCGGTGTCATGGCGTCTCCCCTTCCCCTGTCGAGAAACTCTTCATTTCCATGGTTTCCGGCGACTGCCGGACGAGGTCGACCAGCTCGTCGGTCGAGATGCCCAGCCGGCGGGCCTCGACCAGCAGCGGGTCGACGAACTGCTCGGCGAACTCCTTGCGGCGCAGCTGGATCAGGCGATCACGGGCTCCGGTGACCACGAACATGCCGACCCCGCGACGCTTCTCCAGCACCCCGTCGTCGACGAGCAGGTTGATGCCCTTGGCCGCGGTCGCCGGGTTGATCCGGTAGAACGCGGCGAACTCGTTGGTCGACGGCACCCGCGACCCCTCGGGCAGCGTGCCCTCGACGATGTCCGCCGACAGCCGCCGAGCGATCTGCAGGAACAGGGGCGTCCCCTCGTCCAGCACGGTCACCTCCTGGCTCGGCCAACCTCGGTGGTTCATTACTTGAGTAATGTACCCAGGCACCCACGACGAGTGCAAGCGCGATCCGGCGCCCGCTCCCGGGGGCGGTCGCGGTCGCCCTTCCGCCCCGGTGCCGGCCCGGCCCGCCGCGGTCGGCCGGCCGTCAGCCGGCCGTCACCCGGCCGCCGTGAGCACCTCGATCAACGCCGACTCCACGGCCCGGGGCAGGCCCAGCGCATGCAACCGGCCGAGCCGGTGCCCGGCCGACTCGGCCGCGGTGACGGCCCGCCAGGCGACGAGCTTGAGCTCGTGCTCGAGGTGGGCCAGGTCCAACCGGTGGAACAGCTCCGCGGCGTCGTCGGGCGCGGGCCCGGCTCCCGGGGTGACGTCGGCCCGTTCGGTCGCCGCGGCGGTCACCACCACGCCGGGCGGGCCGCCGGGGACCGTCGCCGACCAGCTCCGACGCGCCGGCACGACCCCCACCGCGCCGGCGGCCGGCCCGACGGTCAGCGTCCGGCTCGCGTCGTCCCAGCGGAGCGGGGTGGTGACGACCGCGCCGTGCCCGTCGTCCTCGATCAGGTCGAACGCACCGTCCGCACCGGGCACGACGAGGATCTCCAGGGCGTCGGGCACGACCGGGTCGTTGCCCGGCACCGCGGCGGCGTCCAGCGGGACGATCGCCCCGGCCCGGGCCAGCACCGGGATGTCGGCGAGTTCCCGGTGCAGCGCGAGCTGCCGGTCCCCGGCATAGCGGCGGCCGGTGCGGATGTCGGTCCAGTCGCCCGGCGGCAGCCACGCGGTGACGGATCCGAGGCGGCTGACCGGGTCGGCCGGAGAGACGATCGGGGCGACGAGCAGCTCCGAGCCGAACAGGTACTGGTTCGGCACCCGGTACGCCTCGTCCCGATCCGGATGCGCCCAGTACATCGGCCGGACCAACGGGGTGCCCTGCGCGGCCGCGTGATTCATGGTGTGCAGGTACGGCACGAGCCGGTGCCGCAGGCGCAGGTAGGTGGTCAGCACGGCCCGGGTGGCCGGTTCGAGGGTCCACGGTTCCTTGTGGATGAACGGGTTCGACCCCGAGTGCAGCCGCATGATGGGTGAGAACGCCCCGAACTGGACCCATCTCGCGGTCAGCTCGTCGTCCTTGACGCCGAACATGTGGCCGCCGATGTCGTGGCTCCACCAGCCGTAGCCGATATTGGCCGCGGTCGCGGTGAATTCGGGCTGGAAGGCCAGGGACGCCCAGCTGATCACCGCGTCGCCGGAGAACCCGACCGGATACCGGTGGCTGCCCGGCCCGGCGTACCGGGAGAAGGTGAGCCCGGCGCCGGCCCGCACGCTGTCCTGGAAGTGGAAGTGGTTGAGCATCCAGAGCGGATCGACGCCCGGGACCCGCGAGTGCGGGCCGGATTGCCAGTCCACCCACCAGAAGTCGACGCCCTGCCGCTCCAGGTCACGATGCAGCACCTCGAAATAGGCGGCCAGGAAATCCCGGTCGGTGACGTCGAACGCGATCGGGCTCCCGGACGTCGCATCCCGCCCGAGGGCGGCGGCCAGCGCCGGATAGGCCTGTTCGAACGCTCGAACGCCGTCGGCCGGGTGCACGTTGAGCGTGACCCGCAGGCCGTTGGCGTGCAACCAGGCCAGGAACGCCTCGGGGTCGGGGAACAGGTCCCGGTTCCAGGTGTATCCCGTCCAGCCGGAGCCGTGCGCGGGGTCGATGTCGACCAGGTGCCAGTCCATGTCGATGACGCTGACCGAGAACGGCAGGCCCTCGGCCCGGAACCGCTCGATCAGCTCCCGGTACCCGTCGGCGGTGTAGCGGTGGTAGCGGCTCCACCAGTTGCCCAGCGCCCAGCGGGGCACCAGCGGCGGATGACCGCTCACGGCGTAGAACGCCCGGACCGCCGCGGCGTGGTCGTGGCCGTAGGCGAACAGGTACAGGTCGGTGCGGCCGGGTGGCCGCGGCGACACCCAGCCGTCGGCGTCGAGCAGCAAGGTCCGGGAATCGTCGAGCAGCGCGTACCCGACCCGGGACACCACGCCGGGCTCGAGCGTGATGCGCCCGTCGGCCAGGTCCAGCGTGCGGGCGGTGCCGCCGAGGTCGGCGGCGGGTTCGCCGTAGCGCCACACCGAGTGGTAGCTGCTGACGTTGCCGCGGACCTGGACGGACAGGCCGCTGGTGCGAAACGGCCCGCGGTCGTAGGTCAGGTGCAGGCGGTCGGTGACGATCTCCAGCGCGTGCTCCCGGTCCTGCACCGTGAACGCCGGCACCGGCAGGTCCCGGTGGAGCGCGAAGGCCGATGCCCGGTCCTCGACCCCGCCGTCGGGCGCGTACTCCAGCCGCAGCAGGCCGTCGGTGAGCACGGTGATCCGGTAGTGATCACCGCGGACGACCGCCCGCGGATCGGCCACGGGACGGGCGGCGAGCGGTTCGGGCAACTGGTGGTCGGGCACCGGGCCATCCTGCCCGGCCGGCCCGCGGCCGTCCGGCCAGGCATCCGGACCGGTCGGCGGTCGGTCGCTCGCCGGCCCATCCGACCCGGCCCGTCCGTCCCCCGTCGGGGATACGTCACGGCCCGGTCTCTGCCCCGGGTCGGACATCCGGCGGAGCGACAGCGGGCCGCGGTCCGATCTTCGGTCCCCGTTCGGGTGATCCGGTGTGCACCACTCGGGATGGCGGGGTTGACTGTCAGTGAGCCAGGGGGAAGGGGGCACGGTGTGCTGAGGCGGGACGAGTTCATCGGGCCGGCGGTGCGCGACCCGCGCGAGGTGGAGCGCCCGCGCCTGTCGGAGGGGCAGCTCGACGAGTGCCTGAGCGTGTCCACGGGTATCGACGGGCTGCTGGTGACCGCGGCGCCGTGGTTGACGCCGGCGGAGATCCGGGCCCTGCAGGCCGCCCGTGACGTCCTGAACGGGCTGGCGTCGCCCCGGCCGGAGGCCACCGGCGACGCGGGCCGGGCCCCGGACCTGATCTACGCGCACGGCGAGTAGTCGCCGCCGGTTCGATCCCTCGCCCGGGCGCCGGGAGGCTGCGCTCAGCCGGTCGGGATCGGGGCGGCGACCTCGGCACCGTCCCGGTCCCCCTGGTGCCGGAACTGGGTGCGGTACAGCTCGGCGTACAGGCCGCCCTGCGCGATGAGCTCGTCGTGGGTGCCGGACTGGACGACGCGCCCGCCGTCGACCACGACGATCCGGTCGGCGCTGCGAATGGTCGACAGCCGGTGCGCGATGACCAGGGAGGTCCGGCCGCGCAGCGCCTCGGCCAGGGCCCGCTGGACCGCGACCTCCGACTCGGAGTCCAGGTGGGCGGTGGCCTCGTCCAGGATGACCACGGCCGGCGCCTTGAGCAGCACCCGGGCGATCGCCAGCCGCTGCTTCTCCCCGCCCGAGAGCCGGTGCCCGCGATCACCGACCACCGTGTCCAGACCCTGCGGCAGCCGGTCCACCAGGTCGAGGATCTGCGCCGCGCGCAGGGCCGCGATCAGCTCCGCCTCGGTGGCGTCCGGGCGGGCGTAGAGCAGGTTGGCGCGGATCGTGTCGTGGAACAGGTGCGCGTCCTGGGCGACGACGCCGATCGCGTCCCGCAGCGACTGCAGGGTGACGTCCCGGACGTCGTGCCCGCCGACCAGGACGGCGCCGGAGTCCACGTCGTAGATGCGCGGCACCAGCTGGGAGATGGTCGTCTTGCCGGCCCCCGACGGGCCCACCAGCGCGACCAGTTCGCCGGCCCGGGCGGTGAAGCTCACGCCGTGCAGGACCGGGTGGCGCGGGCTGTGGTCGTTGACGGCCACGTCCTCGAGGGAGGCCAGGGACACCTCGTCGGCGCCGGGGTAGGCGAAGTGCACGTCACGGAACTCGATCGCCTGGTCCCCCGCCGGCAGCTCCGCGGCATCCGGCTTCTCGGTGATCAGCGGCTTGAGGTCGAGCACCTCGAAGACGCGCTCGAACGAGACCAGGGCGCTCATCACGTCCACCCGCACGTTCGACAGGGCCATCAACGGGCCGTACAGGCGGCTCAGCAGCAGGGCCAGCGAGACGACCGCGCCCGGCTCCATCGCGCCGTTGAGGGCGAGCGTGCCGCCCAGCCCGTAGGTCAGGGCGGTGGCCAGCGCGGCGACCAGGGTCAGCCCGACGATGAAGATGCGCCCGTACATCGCGGTGGTGATGCCGATGTCGCGCACCCGCCCGGCCCGGTCGCGGAACGACTGCACCTCGACCGTCGGCCGGCCGAAGAGCGCGACCAGCAGCGCCCCCGAGACGTTGAACCGCTCGGTGGTGGTCGTGTTCATCGAGGCGTTGAGGTTGTAGCTCTCCCGGGTCAGCTGCTGCAGCTTGCGCCCGAACCGTCGGGCCGGCAGCACGAAGATCGGCAGCAGCAGCAGGGAGATCAGGGTGACCTGCCACGACAGGGTGAACATCACCGCGGCGGTCAGGGCGAGCCCGATCACGTTGGCCACCACCCCGGACAGGGTCGTGGTGAACGCCTGCTGGGCGCCGATGACGTCGTTGTTGAGCCGGCTGACCAGGGCGCCGGTCTGGGTGCGGGTGAAGAAGGCCAGCGACATCCGCTGGACGTGCTCGAACACCTTGGTCCGCATGTCGAAGATCAGGCCCTCGCCGATCCGCGCCGAGTACCAACGGGTGCCCAGCGAAATCAACGCGTCCAGCACGGCCAGGGCGCCGATCACCAGCGCGATCGTCACCACCGCTCGCACGGTGCCGTTGGCGCTGATCTGGTTGACCACCTGGCCGGCCAGCAGCGGGGTCAGCACGCCGATCACCGAGGAGATCACGGTCAGGATCAGGAAGATCACCAGATCGCGACGGAACGGCCGCGCGAACGACACCACCCGGCGCAGGGTGCCCTTGGCCAGCTTGTGGTCGACCACGGAACTGTCCTGGTGCATCGTGCGCCACGCGCTGGCGCCGGACATCCGGCCACCGGGTCTGGTCATGAACACTCTCCGGACGCTCGCACTGATCGTTCAAGTGGGTACAACTGTGCCGCGACACCGTGGCCATCCGGCGACGGTTGCGCCGACGGCGAACGGAGGGGCACGTTGAGCACACCGATTTCCGATGACCTGATGCAGTCGATGCTGGCCGCCAGCCAGGAGTACACCGTGGTGGTGCTGTACGCCGGGTCCGCGTACGGGGGGCCGGACACCGAGGCCACCGTCTGGGAGCACGGCCGGCGGAACTTCTCGCTCCGGGCCGACGGCCGGATGCCGGTCGTGGTCCCGGTCATGGACGACTCCCCGATCTGCGGAGTGGCGGTCATGACGGTGAGCCTGGACGACGCGATCGCCCTGATGGAGGAGGATCCCGGTGTGCGCGCCGGCGTCTTCTCCTATTCGGTCCATCCGGGCCGCAGCTTCCCGGGCGACGCTCTGCCGGGCGCCGCGACCCCGCCGTGACCGGGCCCGACATGCTGCGGCTGGCCGACGGCCGGACTCTGGGCCATCGCAGCTTCGGGGCCGCCGACGGCCCCGTCGTGGTCAACTGCCACGGCGGCCTGGTCTGCGGCTTGGACGTCGCGCCGTTCGACGCCGTCGCCCGCGACCTGGGCCTGCGCATCGTCTCCCCCGACCGGCCGGGCCTGGGCGCCTCGACCCCGGCGCCGGGCCGGACCACCGCCGACTGGGCGGCCGACGTCGGCGAGCTGCTGGACGCCGTCGGCGCGGACCGCGCGTTCGTGCTCGGGTGGTCGATGGGCGGCCAGTACGCGCTAGCGTGCGCGGCGCGGCTGCCGGACCGGATCGCCGGCACCGCCGTCGTCGCCGGCTGCCGCCCCCTGGACGACGAGGGCACCTTCCGCGAGCTCAACGCGATGGACCGCCGGCTGACCCTGCTCGCCCGGCACCACCCGCACGTCGCGGCGACCACCTTTCGCGCGCTCGGCGGCATCGCCCGGCACACCCCGGCCGCCTGGGCCCACCTGACGCTGCGGGCCGCGCAACCCACCGAGGCGTCCACCCTGGAGGCGCTGCCCGATCCGGGCATCGCCTCGGCCGCGGCCACCGCCCTGGAGGGCGGGGACGGCATGGTCGAGGAGTACCGGGCGTGGGCCCGGCCCTGGGGTTTCGATCCGGCCGACGTCACCGGGCCCGTCACCTTCTGGCACGGCGACGCCGACGACCTCGTCCCCCCGGCCTGGAGCGCCACCCTGGCGCAGGCCGTCCCCCGGGGCTGCCTGGCCGCGGTGGCGGGGGCCGGGCACTTCCTGGGTTACACCCACACCGAAGAGATCCTCCGGGAGCTCACCGGCGTCACCGGGTAGGGCCGGTCCGCCTGCTCGGGGCAGCGCCGCCGAGTCGGCGGCGCTGGTACTCCAGCAGGGCCACCGTCGACGCCGCGCTCTCGTCCTCGACCGGCGCGAAGCGTATGACGGCGATGCGGCGGCCGGAGGTCAGGTGCACGTCCACCCCGCGGCGGCCGCGAACCGCGAACCGGTCGATCTCGGACCAGGTCGCACGCACCCGGCGTCCCCGACCGGTGCGCAGGTCCACCCCGGTCGCACCCACCACGATGCGGCTCCGCCGCGCGAGCACGAACTGCACGATCAGCCCCACGAAGGCAATGGCGGCGGCCAGCCTGATCCACCCCGGGGCACGGCCGAGGAACAGGTTGATGCTCGTCACAACCAGCAGTGGGGCCGTGGCCAGGAGGTTCCGCCACCAGGCCGGATTGCGCAGCACGACGATCTCGTCGTCCGCCTCCGCCCCCATGCCGCGGCGGGTACCCGGCCGGTGGCCCGCTCAATCGGCCGGGCCGATCGCTGGCGTCCGCGTCCGGCCGCCGGCGGTCCCGGCTCAGCCCGCGGGGATCTCGAACGTCGCGCGCTGGTCGGCCGGCACGAGGTCCTGGTAGTCGGCGTGCCGCTGGATGTACCGCTTGACGAAGGGGCAGTACGGCAGCACCGCAATGCCGCGGCTGCGCATCTCGTCGAGGGTGTCCTGGATGAGCCGGGAGGCCAGCCCGCGCCCGCCGAACTCGTCCCCGATCTCGGTGTGCACGAACGCGAAGGCGTCCCCGCGGGGGCGGTACTCGGTGAACCCGGCCAGCGTGTCACCGACCCGGATCTCGAACCGCGCGAGCTCGGGGTTGTCGGTGACGGTGATCGGGGCGTCGTCTGGGGTGGTCATGGCGAGATCCTTCCGGTCCGGGGCAGTCGATCAGGTGGTCAGGCCGAGCCGACCCATTCGTCGGTGCCGTCGGTGAACACCTGACGTTTCCACACCGGCAGCCGCCGCTTGACCTCGTCGACCAGGTCGGTGCACGCGGCGAACGCCTCCCGGCGGTGCGCCGCGGAGGCCGCCGCGGTCAGCGCGATGTCGCCGACCCGGAGCAGGCCGACCCGGTGCGAGACAGCGACCGCGATCACCCCCGGCCGGGCGGCGATCTCGGCCGCGACCTGCGCCACGACGGCCGCCGCGGTCGGGTGCTCGGAGTAGTCCAGCTCGGTCACGTCGCGCCCGTGATCGTGGTCGCGGACCACCCCGGAGAACGAGACCGTCGCGCCGGCGGCCGGATCCTGCACCGCGGCATAGTGTTCGGCCGGGTCGAGCGGGTCGCTGGTCACCCGGGTCAGCCCCACCCGCCCGGCCGACGGGCCGGGCCCGGCACCGCGGCCGGTCGCGGTCATCGGTGGTCACCGCCCCGGATCTGGTCCAGCGCGTGGTCCAGGACGCGGTCGAGCACGGCCAGCCCGTCACGGACGCCGCCCGTCGACCCGGGCAGGTTGACGATCAGGGTCGACCCGGCGACGCCGGCCAGCCCGCGGGAGAGCACGGCCGTCGGGACCCGCTCGCTGCCCTCGGCCCGGATCGCCGCGGCCAGGCCGGGGATCTGCAGGTCGAGCAGCGGGGCCGTCTCCTCCGGGGTCACGTCGGTCGGCGAGATGCCGGTGCCCCCGGAGGTGAGGACCAGGTCGGCCCCGACCGCCTCCTGCAGGGCGGCCCCCACGTCCGGCCCGTCGGCCACCACCACGGGTCCGGTCACGGTGAAATCCCTCTCTTGTAGCCATGTTTGGATCAGCGGGCCGGTCCGGTCCGGGTACACCCCGGCAGCCGCCCGGGAGGAGGCGATGATCACCACCGCGGTGCGCGTCATCGCCGGTCCTCCGGGCGGGTCCAGCTGCCCGTCTTGCCGCCCTCCTTGCGCTCGACCCGCACCGCGTCCAGGACGGCGGCCGGATCGACGGCCTTGACCATGTCGTGCAGGGTCAGGCCGGCCACGGCGACCGCGGTCAGCGCCTCCATCTCGACCCCGGTGCGGTCGGCGGTGCGGACCGTCGCGGCGATCCGCACCTCGTCCGCACCGACCTCCAGCTCGACGGCGACCCCGGAGATCGCGATCGGATGGCACAGCGGCACCAGGTCCGGGGTGCGCTTGGCCGCCATGATCCCGGCGATCCGGGCGGTGGCCAGGGCGTCACCCTTGGGCAGGGCGCTGCTGCGCAGCAGCTCGGCGACCTCGACGGTGGTGCGCAGCACACCGGTCGCCCGCGCCTCGCGCACCGAGGCGGTCTTGCCCGACACGTCGACCATCCGGGCGGCTCCGGTGGCGTCGACGTGGGTGAGGGACGCCGGGGCTGCGGCCGGCTGCGGGGGCGTGGACACGCCCGCGATGGTAACGGGGCCCGACCCGACGCCCACCGCCCGAACGGCCCAGGAGCGCCGGGGCCGGCGACCCGACCCGCGCGCCCGCCGGACCCTGTGGTGGTCAGGCCGCGGGCCCGACCCGGGACCGCGCGCAACACCCCCGGCGCACCAGCGAGGTGGGCACGACGGTCTGGCGCGGCAGCCGCTTGTCCGGGTTGTCGATCCGTTGGAACAGCCGGGCCGCGGCCAGCCGGCCGAGCTCGGCCGGATCCTGCTCGACGACGGTGACCGGTGGCGACAACGCGTCGGCCATCTCGAAGTCGCCGAACCCGACCTGGACGATGTCGGTGCGGCCGGCGGCCTGCAGCTGCCGGACGACCCGCATGGAGCAGTCGGGCGTGGCCGAGAAGATGGCGGTCGGCGGCGCGGACAGGTTGAGCAGCCGCGGCACCACCGGCACCTGGTGCGCGTTCCAGGCGACCAGGAACGGGTCGAGCCCGACACCCCCGTCGAACAGGGTCAGCTCGTACGCCGTGCGCCGGCGGGCCGTGGTCGGCACCGCGGGACCGTCGCCGGCGAAGGCGATCCGGCGGTGACCGTGGTCCAGCAGGTGGTTGATCCCCAACCGGGTTCCGCCGGTGTCGTCGTGTGCCACGAACGAGGCGGTCAGCTTGCGCGGCCGGCGGTCGACGAACACCATCGACGTCCGTTCCCGCCAGGGCTTGAGGTAGGACTGGTCGTCGGAGATCGGGGCGACCAGCAGGCCGACGACGTTGCGGCTGAGCAACGACTCGACCAGGGGCTGCTCCGCCGCCGGGTCATCCCCCAGGCAGGTCAGGTACATGGCGACGCCGCGCTCGCGCGCCATCCGTTCCACCGACTCAACGACCCGGCCGAAGAAGCCGTTGAGGATGGGCACCGCCACCCCGATCGCGCTGTCCTGACCGGCCCGGAAGCTGCGAGCCATCACGTTCGGCACGTACTGCAGCTCCTCGACCGCCTGGAGCACCCGGGTCCGCACGTCGTCGGACACGTACCGGTCGTTGTTCATCACCCGGGACACGGTCTTGGCGCTCACCCCGGCCACCCGAGCGACGTCCCGCATCGTGCTCATCGCGGTGCCTCCCGCTGCCGCCCGCCTGCATCACCTCATCGACGGCCGCCGTTGCGGCCGTCGCCTCCCGGCCAGTATGTCACCGATGACAGGACTCGCTCTGTCACCGGTGACAGAAAGTTGGAGAAATTTCTCTGTCACCGGTGACATACCCCGGTCGGATGCCCTACAGTTCTGTGCAGTCCGGACCTCGGTCACCCCAGGCTTCCGCCCCGGGTCGGGTCCCGACCACGTAGATCTGCTTGTCGAATGCCCAACCGGGAACCCCGGGAGTGGGCCATGCCGGCATGCCCGCGGGCCGCTGTCGACCCGCCCTGACCCAAGGAAGGGGATCAGAAATGAGTACCGAAGCGGCTCCCGCCAGCAAGACCAGTAGTAGTCGGGTGGCGGTGCAGAAGTTCGGGACGTTCCTGTCCGGGATGATCATGCCGAATATCGCGGCGTTCATCGCGTGGGGTTTCATCACGGCGTTGTTCATCGAGAAGGGGCCGTTCCCG
>NZ_JBMDXT010000028.1:0-3852 GCF_048594475.1 Nakamurella sp.
CCCCGCCCCGCCCGACCCCCCCCCCACCCCCCCCCCCCCCCGGACCGGGGGCGGGGCGGGGGGCGTCGGGACGATTGGGGTGCGCCGGGGGCGCGTGCACGATCAGGGGATCTCGTCGTCCCGGGCCGGACCTCGGTGATCCGGTGACGATCGACGGCGGTCAGGAAGTGATCACACGTCCGACAGGTCGTTGCCCATGTAGCAGAACGACTCGGTCTCGTGATCGGAGTAGCTGTAGTACTGCTCGTAGGTGTCGATGTACTCGCCGGAGAAGTCGAAGTCGTAGCCGTTCCACTGCGCGTACTGGACGTACACCATGTAGTAGCCGGGGTCGAAGGTCAGGTCCGCGACGTTGAAGGACGCGTCGTAGGCGGCTTCGACCCACTGGTCGTCGGTGACCCACTGCTCGGTGTAGTTGTCCCAGACCCAGATCTTGGCGTAGCTGCCGTAGTCGGCGTCCGAGGTCGTGGTGAACACCAGCGAATCGCCGCCGCACTCCACCGTCGTACCGAAGACCGTGCTGCCGGCGACGGTGTCCGCGTGCGCCGGCGCGGCGTTGCCGGCGACCGCGAAGCCCAGGAACAGGGCCGCGGTGGCCACGATGATCCCGGCCAGGCGACGGACCAGCGTGCGGGCGAAACCGGTGGTGGTGGTGCTCATGGCGTCCTCCTGGACTTCGATCTGGGCGTGTGTTCCGCTGACAGATCAAAGAATCGGCCCACCCGCTGAAGGCCCACGGAAGGACGGCTGAAGGCCGGCCAGCAGCCGGTGGGCGCCTTCGACCGGACCGACCGGCCGGGCGCCGGCCCCCGCGCGCCGGGAGGTCCGCGATCAGTCCGGGTGCCGGCGCCGGTGGCGGGCCCGGGCGGCGTCATGGGCGCCGCGCAGCAGGTCGAGGACGTCGGCCCGAACCTCCGGACCGGGGTCGATCACCGCGACCCAGCCGAGCGCGCCGTACGTCGGGTGGGCGGTCAGCATGCCCGGCGCCCCGATCGGCTCCGGGGCCGGCGCGGGATCCCGCGGGTCGCGGCCGGTGACGGACCGGAATCCGGCCCGGCCGGCGGCGATGTTCACCCGGAACGCGCCGGGCCGATCCAGTCCGGCCGGCGGCTCGTCCGGGTAGTCCTTGGTCACGATCGTCACGAACGGCTGGCCCGGCGGTACCGCGCCGTCGGGCGCGAAGTAGAAGAACCGGTCGCCCCAGGCAATCCGGGGCGAGCCGTCGCCCGGCCCCGGCCGCAGGGTGAGCACGCCGCCGAGGGCCTCGATGAACTCCGTGATCTCGTCGATCGTCATGCCATCGAATCTGCCATTGACCAACCCGGTGAGACTTCCCCGTCGCCGGCCCGTGTCGTCACCCGGTCAACCCTCAACCCGACCGATCTCTGCCGGGAGCATCGGCCCGGCCTACGGGATGAGAACGAGCTTCCCGGTGGTCTTGCGAGCGGCCAGGTCCTCCTGGGCCTGCGCCGCCTGGGCCAGCGGGTAACGCCCGCCGATGCGCACGTCGAGCCGGCCGTCGGCGATCCAGCCGAACACGTCGGCGGCCCGGGCCAGCATCTCGTCGTGATCGCCGACGAAGTCGTAGACCTTGGGCCGGGTCAGCCGCAGCGATCCGTGCTTGTTGAGCCGCTGGATGTCGAACGGCGGCACCTGCCCGCTGGCCCCACCGAAGAGGACCATCATGCCCCGCCGCCGGATCGACTCGAGCGAGCCGTCGAAGGTGGCGGCGCCGACCCCGTCGTAGACCACGTGCACGCCCGCGCCGGCGGTGAAGTCGCGGGCCCGGGCCGGGAAGTCGTCGTAGCCGACGACCACCTCGTCGGCCCCGGCCGCCCGGGACAGCGCCGCCTTGTCCGGCGTCGACACGGTGGTGATCACCCGGGCGCCCTTGACCTTGGCGATCTGGGTCAGCAGCAGGCCGACGCCACCCGCGCCGGCGTGGATCAGCACGGCGTCGTTCGGCTCGATCCGGTACACGTCGGTGGCCAGCGCGTGCGCGGTCAGTCCCTGCAGGGTCACGGCCGCGGCCTGCTCGTCGGAGACGGCGGCCGGCACCGGGATGAACTTGTCCCACGTGTCGACGGCGACCTCGGCGTAGGAACCGTCGACGTCGAGCCAGGCCACCCGGTCGCCGACGGCGAAGCCCGACACCCCGTCACCGACGGCGATCACCCGCCCCGCGCCCTCGAGCCCGAGCACCCGGGGCAGCGGCAGCGGGTAGACCCCCTGCCGGTGGTAGATGTCGATGAAGTTGACCCCGGCCGCGGCGATCTGCACCGCGAGCGCGCCCGGACCGGCCTCCGGCGCCTCGATCTCGCCGTACTGCAACACCTCCGGGCCGCCGTTCGCGGTGATCCGGATGGCGTTCATCAGTCCCTCGCCCATGCGCTCAACCCTTCTGCCGGACACCCGGATCGGGCGTCGTGTCGGTCCTGTCGCCTTCGCGATCGCCGGCGCGGTTCTCGGCCCCGCGCCCGCGCACGGTCCGCCGCAGCTTGGGGACCCGATCGGCCAGCACGGCCTCGGCCCCGTAGCCGGTGGGCCGGTAGTAGTCGCGGCCGACCAGTTCGTCCGGCGGGTACTGCTGCGTGACGACGGCCCCGGGCCGGCCGTGCGGGTAGACGTACCGCTGGGCGTGACCCAGCCGTTGGGCCCCCGGGTAGTGGCCGTCGCGCAGCGGCGGCGGGACGGAGCCGGCCTTGCCGGCGCGCACGTCCGCCATCGCCTCGTCGATCGCGGTGATCACCGCATTGGACTTGGGCGCGGTGGCCAGGTGGATCGTGACCTGGGCCAGCGCGATCCGCGCCTCCGGCAACCCGACCAGTTGGACGACCTGGGCGGCGGCGACCGCCGCCGGCAGCGCCGTCGGATCGGCCAGCCCGACGTCCTCCGAGGCGTGCACCATCAGCCGCCGGGCGATGAACCGGGGGTCCTCCCCGGCCTCGATCATCCGGGCCAGGTAGTGCAGCGCCG
The DNA here is from genome assembly GCF_048594475.1 of Nakamurella sp. Taxonomy (NCBI): domain Bacteria; kingdom Bacillati; phylum Actinomycetota; class Actinomycetes; order Nakamurellales; family Nakamurellaceae; genus Nakamurella; species Nakamurella sp. Next base: position 2,977 of record NZ_JBMDXT010000028.1, read on the forward strand.
CGTCGACGTCGCTGCCGCGGATGGACTTGATGAACGCGCTGGTCACGTCGTAGTGCTGGTCGCCGGACCGGTCGTAGCGGACGGCGGCCCGGTTCACGGCCCGCTCCACCGCGGCCAGGTCGATCTCCCGGGGACCCGGATCCGTTCCGGCGACATCGTCCGGGGCGGCGGCCGCGGGCTCGTCGGGACGGTCGTCGAGCTCCCGGACCGACTCGGCCGCCGCCTCCAACGCGGTCAGGGCACGCCGGGCGTCGCCGCCGGCCAGGGCGACCAGATGCGCGATCGCCTCGTCGGTGACGGTGAACGCGCCGGCCAGACCCCGCTCGTCGGTGCTGGCCCGGCCGATCAGCTCGGCGATGTCCTGGTCGGTCAGCGGCTGCAACTGCAGGACCAGCGAGCGGGACAGCAGCGGCGAGACGACGGAGAAGAAGGGATTCTCGGTGGTCGCGGCGACCAGCACGATCGTGCGGTCCTCGACCGCGGCCAGCAGCGAATCCTGCTGGGTGCGCGAGAACCGGTGCACCTCGTCGATGAACAGCACGGTCTGCTCACCGGTGGACCGCAGCCGGGCCGCGGCCTCGGAGATGACGGCGCGGACCTCCTTGACCCCGGCCGACACGGCCGAGAGCTGGGCGAACCAGCGGCCGGTCGACCCGGCGACGAGGGTCGCCAGCGTGGTCTTGCCCGTGCCCGGTGGGCCGTACAGCAGCATCGACGACGGAGCGCCACCCTGGACCAGCCGGCGCAGCGGCGCCCCGGGCCCGAGACGGTGCTGCGGGCCGACGACCTCGTCCAGGGTCCGCGGGCGCATCCGCGCGGCCAGCGGGGCGTGCGGGTCGGACGGCCGGTCGGGCCGCCAGGAGCCGGCGGCCGGAC
>NZ_JBMDXT010000280.1:0-1935 GCF_048594475.1 Nakamurella sp.
ACGAGCTGATCGCCGCACGCGCGGCCCGCTGCCCCCGGGCGCCGGCCGTCCGGGCCGCCGGCGGGCGGCTGACCGACGCCCAGGAAGAGCAGCGCAGCGACGACTGGGCCCGGGCGCTGGCGGACCGGGGCGTCGGTCCCGGTGACGTGGTGCCCGTGCTGCTGCCCCGGGCGGTGGAGCTGCCGGCCGCGCTGCTGGGCATCTGGAAGGCCGGCGCCGCCTACCTGCCGCTGGACCCGGCGATCCCGGCCGGCCGGCTGGCCACCGTGCTGTCGGCCGTGCGGCCGCCGGCGGCCGCCGACCACATCCTCGTCGTCACCGGCGATCCCACCCGGGTGCCGGCCGGCTGCCCGACCCTGGAGCCGGACGAGGTACCGGCCGGCACCGGCTGCTTCCCGGCCCCGCCGGATACGGTCACCACCGCCGACCAGGCCGCCTACGTCATCTTCACCTCCGGCTCGACCGGCACCCCCAAGGGCGTCCGGATCAGCCACCGCAACCTGGCCCACTACCTGACCAGCTGGGCGGTCGACCGGCTGGCCGCGGCCGGAACCGGTGGCGCGCCGGTCTTCTCCAGCGTCGCGTTCGACATGTCGGTGACTGCGCTGTGGGCGCCGCTGCTGTGCGGCCAGCGGGTGCTGCTGCTGCCGGACGGGCCGGATCTGTCCGGGATCGGCCGGCAGCTCGTCGAGGCCGGCCCGTTCTCCTTCGTCAAGCTCACCCCCGGCCAACTGGAAGTGCTGGGCGACCAGCTCACCGACGCCGAGATGGATGCCCTGGCCGGGGTCTACGTGGTCGGCGGCGAGGCGTTCCCGGCCGACCTGGCCCGCCGCTGGGTCGCCGTCCTGGGGCCGGACCGGATGGTCAACGAGTACGGGCCGACCGAGATCACCGTGGCCGACGCCGCGCACTGGATCGGCGAGGTCGGGGCCGGGGCGCGGGTGCCGATCGGCACCGAGCTGCCCGGCACCACCGCCGCGCTGCTGGACGAGCAGTTGCGGCCCGTGCCGGACGGTGCCGTCGGGGAGCTGTACGTGGGCGGCGCCGGCGTCGCCGACGGCTACGTCGGCGACCCGGGCCTGACCGCCCAGCGCTTCCTGCCGGCGGTCGCCGGCCCGCCCGGCGCCCGCATGTACCGCACCGGCGACCTGGCCCGGCGGCTGCCGGACGGCACCCTGGACGTGCTCGGCCGGGCCGATCGGCAGGTCAAGATCCGCGGCTACCGGGTGGAACCGGACGAGGTCCGGGCCGTGCTGGTCGCCGCGCCCGGTGTGCGGGATGCCGTCGTGGTGGCCGACCGGCAGCGGCTCGTCGGCTACGTGGTGCCGGGACCGGTTGCCCGAGTACCTGCTGCCCGCGGTGCTGGTGGCGATCGACGCCGTCCCCCTGACGGCCAACGGCAAGGTGGACCTGGCCCGGTTGCCCGACCCGGCGGCCACGACCGCCGCCCCGCGGCGGCCCAGCACCCCGGTGCAGGAGCGGGTGGCCGCGATCTGGACCGACCTGCTGGGTGTCGAGGTCGGCATCGACGACCGGTTCTTCCAGGTCGGCGGGCATTCCATCCTGGTGCTGCGGCTGGTCGCCCGGATCCAGGCCGAGTTCGACGTGGCGATCGGGGTGGCCGCGGTGTTCGAGAACCCGACGATCGCCGGGTTGTCGACCCTGATCGAGGACGCCGTGCTGGCCGACATCGACGCGCTGTCCGACGACGAGGTCCGCGACCGGCTCACCGAGGAGGTCGCCTGATGACGACCGGCGTGATCGACCCGGCCGCCGCCGGGCACCCGGCGGATGATGCGGCCGATCGGGCGGCCGAGGGGCCCGCCGCGATCCGGGCCCGGCTGCTGCGGCAGCGGCTGGCCGGCCGGGCCGCCGCGGCCCCCGGGCCCGACGCCGTCCGGCCCCCGCGGCCCCGCCCCCCCCAACATCCCCCCT
>NZ_JBMDXT010000281.1:0-19144 GCF_048594475.1 Nakamurella sp.
TGACGCGCCCGGCCTGCCCGCGGGCCGTCCGGCGGCCCGGTGCCCGCGTCCGACCCCGGCGCCGTCGGCGCGACCGCCCGGCCATGATGAGCTTGGCCGCGTGAGCAACTCCGACGTGGACCAGCCCCTGTCCGACCCGGACGTCGTCGACCGGATCGGCGCCGACCTGCGGGCGGCGGGCTTCGACGCCGGCGGCGTGCCCGACCTGCTGGGTGCGGCGGCGCACCGGGCCCTGGGCCGGGGGGAGCCGGCGGCGGCCCTGCGGGCCACCCGGGACGGGTCGCCGCTGGCCACCCTCGTCCGGCTCTTCCTGCTGGGCGCGTCGGTCGACGAGCGGGCCGCCGCCCGCGCCCTGCCCACGACCGGGCTGCCCGCGGCCCTGGCCCAGCGGGTGCTGGAACGGGACGGCGACGAGGTCCGGGCGGCCCTGGACGTCCGCCCGCACGCCGCCGACGACGCGGAGTACCTGCTCGTCTCGGATCTCGATTCGGACGTCCGGCCCGGGCCCGTGCGCCCCGATCACGTCCTGGGCCTGGGTTCGGCATCGATCACCCTGGCCCGCGCGGTCGTCCGGGATCGGGTCGGCACGGCCCTCGACCTGGGCACCGGGTGCGGCATCCAGGCGTTGCACCTGGCCGGGCACGCCGGATCGGTGACGGCCACCGACGTGAACCCGCGCGCCCTGGCCCTGGCCGCCGCGACCGCCCGGCTCAACGGGCAGCACTGGGACCTGCGCGCCGGCTCCCTGTTCGAGCCGGTCGACGACCGGCGTTTCGATCTGATCGTGTCGAACCCGCCGTTCGTGGTCGGCGACGGCCGCGCCCGGTTCACCTACCGCGACTCCGGACTGCCCGGGGACGGGGTGGGCAAGGCGATCGTCACCGGCGCCCGCGCGCACCTGACCGAGGGCGGCACCGCCCAGCTGCTGGCCAACTGGCTCGTCGTCGGCGAGACGGACTGGCGCGACCGGGTCGGCGGCTGGATGGCGGCCAGCGGCTGCGACGCCTGGGTGGTCCAGCGCGAGATGGCCGACCCGGCCGAGTACGTCGGGCTCTGGCTGGCCGACGCCGGCGAGGACGGCCGCTCCGGCGGCGACCGCGCGGCCGCCGGTTCGCTGGCCGCCGACTGGCTCGACTGGTTCGCCGCGCACCGCGTCCGCGGGATCGGGATGGGCCTGATCACGTTGCGGCACAACGGGTCCGCGGATCCGTCCATCACCCTGGACGAGATCACCGGCGAGGAGATCACCGGCCCCGAGGTGGCCGCCTTCCTGGCCAACCGGGCGTGGGTGGAGGCCACCGGCGACGCCCGGCTGCTGGCCACCCGGTTCGAGCTGGCCCCCCAGGTGCTGCTGGAGCAACGCGCCCTGCCCGGCCACGACGGCTGGACGACGGTCTTCCGGATGGTCGTCCGGCCCGGCGGGCCCGGCGCCACCCTCCAGCTGGACGAGTGGAGTCAGGCGCTGCTGGCCGGGTGCACCGGCGCCGTCCCGCTGCAGGTGCTGATCGAACTGCTGGCCTCCGCCCACGGGGTGCCGGCCGGCGCGCTGGCCGCCGCGGTGGTGCCCTCCGTCCGGGTCGCCGTCATGCGGGGGCTGCTGCTTCCCGTCGCCGGCTGAGCCCGGTCCGACCCCGCCGGTTCGCCGCGACCATGCCCGCCACCGCCGCCCAGGTCGGAGCCCGCCCGGCGCGCAGGACGCCGAGCACGGACAGGGCCGAACAGACGGAACCGACAGAGCCGAACGAGTAGACCGAGCCGACCGACAGGATCGACCCGGCCGACCCGATCGACAGCACCGAGCCCGCCGAGCCGATCGACAGGATCGACCCGGCCGACCCGATCGACAGCACCGACCCGGCCGAGCCGATCGACAGGATGGAGCCGACCGACCCGATCGATCGGATCGACCCCGGGGACCGGGGACACTCCGACGCACCGGTCGCGGGCCGCTTCATCCGGCCATCGTGCCGCAGGCGCGCCGACCTGGCACGATGCGCCGGTGCGCGCCGTGACCAGCCGAGTCCTGTCCGCCAGCGTGTCCGTCGGGCCGGATCCCGACGGGTCGGACGCCGGCGGGCCCGACCCCGCGGTCCCTCCTGCTGACCCCACTGCTGCCCGCGCCGAGGTCGTCGGCCGGATCGACCGGCCCGGCCTGCTGGCGCTGATCGGCGTCACCCACACCGACGACGTCGGCACCGCCCGGGCCATGGCCGCCAAGCTGCACGAGTTGCGGATCCTGCGCGGCGACGTCTCGTGCGCGAGCAGCGGCGCTCCCCTGCTGGTCGTCAGCCAGTTCACCCTCTACGCCCGCACCGACAAGGGCCGCCGGCCCTCGTGGGACCTGGCCGCACCCCGGGACCGGGCCGAGCCCCTGGTCGATGAGGTGGTCGCCGAACTGCGGCGGCGCGGCGCGGAGGTCCGGACCGGTCGGTTCGGCGCGATGATGCAGGTGACCAGCGTCAACGACGGCCCGTTCACGGTGCTGCTGGAGGTCTGAGCCCGGCCCTGCCGAACTGTGACCTATCTCACTCACTGGTCCGTTCGCGTGATGGATACACGGTCGATGCGTCCCTTCTGCAGCAGGAAAGAAGGAACGTCGGCCCCGACGGCCGGTTTCCCATGCAGTTCCCATGACCGGCACACCGCAGCTCACAGCGGCCCGGGATTGGGTACTCGTCACGAAGTCGCACCGCCGTCCGGCCCCTGATCGCCGCGGATTGGCCCACTTCGTCCGGGGAACTAAATCGGGGCTGACAGGCGTTCGAATAGTCAGCGGGTCAGCAGCAAACGGCTCGCCTGAAGGAACGAAGGGAGCATCACATGGTCGCACCCTCATACGACCTCGATAGCGCGCGCCGGACCACCAGCACGGCCCCCGCCCGGTCCGCCGAGGAGGACCTGGACGCCCAGGGCCCCTCCGCCGACCTGGTGCGGGTGTACCTCAACGGTATCGGCAAGACCGCGCTGCTGACGGCCGAGCAGGAGGTCGAACTGGCCAAGCGGATCGAGGCGGGCGTGTTCGCCCAGCACGTCCTCGAATCCGACCTCGAGATGGCGCCGCAGCGGCGCAAGGACCTGCGCATGGTCGTCCGCGACGGTGGTCGCGCCCGCAACCACCTGCTGGTCGCCAACCTGCGGCTGGTCGTGTCGCTGGCCAAGCGGTACACCGGGCGTGGCATGCCGCTGCTCGACCTGATCCAGGAAGGCAACCTGGGCCTCATCCGTGCGGTCGAGAAGTTCGACTACACCAAGGGTTTCAAGTTCTCGACGTACGCGACCTGGTGGATCCGGCAGGCCATCTCCCGGGGCATGGCCGATCAGGGTCGCACCATCCGCCTGCCCGTCCACCTGGTGGAGCAGGTCAACAAGCTCTCGCGGCTCAAGCGCGAGCTGCACCAGCAGCTGGGCCGGGACGCCACGCTGGCCGAGCTGGCCCACGAGTCGGGCATCCCGGAGGAGAAGATCGCCGACCTGCTCGACCACGCGCGGGATCCGGTGAGCCTGGACATGCCGGTCGGCTCCGACGAGGAGGCGCCGCTGGGCGACTTCATCGAGGACGCCGAGTCCACCTCGGCCGAGGCGGCCGTCGTCGCCGGGTTCATGCACGACGACATCAACCGGGTGCTGCGGACGCTGGACGACCGCGAGCAGACCGTGGTCCGGCTGCGGTACGGGCTGGACGACGGGCGGCCCCGCACGCTGGACGAGATCGGCCGGCACTTCGGCATCTCCCGCGAGCGGGTGCGGCAGATCGAGCGCGACTCGATGGCCAAGCTGCGGGTGGGTGATCGTTCGGAGGTGCTCCGCTCCTACGCGAGCTGAGCCGCCGGAACGGGTGTTGTAGCGGCGAGCGCCTCGACAACGAGGTCCGCGCGCCGTCGCCAGAGGGACCGGGTCTGTGTGCGCACGGACCCGGTTCTTCGCGTCTACCGGCCGGTCGGCGGCCGACTCACCCGAACCGGAGCATCCGGACGGACCCGGCGGGCGCCAGGATGGTGCGGTGACCTCCCCCGCGTCCGTTCCCGCCTCGGTGCCTGCGTCCGGTGCGGCGCGTTCCGGCGCCGGCCTGGTGCTGCTCGTGCTGGCCGCCAGCCAGTTCCTGATGACGCTCGACAGCTCGGTGATGAACGTGTCGATGGCCACCGTGGCCGCCGACCTGGGCACGACGATCACCGGCATCCAGACGGCAATCACCCTGTACACGCTGGTGATGGCCACGCTGATGATCACCGGCGGCAAGCTCGGCTCGATCATGGGCCGGCGCCGGGCCATGGGCATCGGCATGGTCATCTACGCCGCCGGGTCGTTCGTCACCGGCATCTCCCCCAACCTGCCGGTCCTGCTGCTGGGCTGGTCGTTCCTGGAGGGTGTCGGCGCCGCCCTGATCATGCCGGCGATCGTCGCCCTGGTGGCCGCGAACTTCGCGCCCGAGAAGCGGTCAGGGGCCTACGGCATGGTGGCTGCGGCCTCGGCGGTGGCGGTCGCCGCCGGCCCGCTGATCGGCGGCGCGATGACCACCTACCTGTCCTGGCGGTACGTGTTCTTCGGCGAGGTCGTGATCGCCATCGCGATCCTGGCCACCCTGCGCAAGCTGCGCGACACCCCGCCGGTGCCCGGCCGGATCGACTACTTCGGATCGCTGCTGTCGGTGGTCGGTCTCGGCCTGCTGGTCTACGGGGTGCTCAAGTCCAGCGAGTGGGGCCTCGTGGTGCCCAAGCCGAATGCGCCGTCGCTGTTCGGAGCGTCGCTGACGGTGTGGTTCGTCGGCGCCGGCCTGCTGGTCGTCTACGGGTTCCTGCACTGGGAACGGCACCTGGAGGCCCGGCAGGACGCCGACCCGTCCGCGCTGCCGCCGCTGGTCCGGCCGAGCATGCTGGGAGTGCGGCAACTCACCGGCGGCCTGTCGATGTTCTTCGCGCAGTTCATGATCCAGGCCGGCGTGTTCTTCTCCATCCCGCTGTTCCTGTCGGTCGTGCTCGGCCTGTCCGCCCTGGAGACCGGGGTGCGCCTGGTGCCGCTGTCGATCGCGCTGCTCGTCGCCGCCGTCGGCATCCCCAAGGTGTGGCCCAGGGCCAATCCGCGCCGGGTGGTGCGGTTCGGGCTGCTCTGCATGATCGTCGGCATCGGCTTCCTGGTCGCCGGGATGGATCCGCAGGCCGACGCCGCGGTGGTCACCATCCCGATGGTGCTGATGGGTCTCGGGCTGGGGGCGCTGGCCTCCCAGCTGGGTGCGGTGACCGTGTCGGCGGTTCCGGAGGACCAGGCCGCCGAGGTCGGGGGCCTGCAGAACACCGCGACCAACCTGGGGGCCTCGATGGGCACCGCGCTGATCGGGTCGGTGCTGATCGCCACGCTGAGCACCGCCGCCCTCACCTCGGTCGCGTCCAGCGAGGTGATCTCCGCCCCGGTCAAGGCGCAGCTGACCACGGATCTGGCCAGCGGGGTGCCGTTCATCTCGGACGCGCAGGTGCAGGCCGAGCTGACCGCCGCCGGGGTCTCGACCACCGACGCCCAGGAGATCACCGCGATCAACGCCGACGCCCGGCTGCAGGCGCTGCAGGTCGCGTTCGCCGCGGCCGGTCTGGTCGCCATCCTGGCGCTGTTCCTCACCGGCCGGATCCCGGTGGTCCCGCCCGGCTCGCCGGAGACGGCCGAACCCGAACCCGCGCCCCCGGGCACGGCCGGCCCGGCCTGACCGGCGCCGGTCAGCGCATCCGGCGCCGCCAGTCGTCGAACTCCGACGGCGGTCCCACGGTGCCCCGGGCGCCGGTGATCGCGATGCCGTCGGGGCCGGCCAGCACCGGCTGCAGCTGCAGCTCGATCAGCTCCGGCACGTCGTCGGCCAGCGCGGACAGCCGCAGCGCCAGGTCGATCAGCGGCGCGTGGGGCACCACCTTCGCGCCGCGGTAGCCGCTCAGCAGCGGGGCCGCCCCGGGCGCGGCGATCAGGTCGGCGGCGTCCCGGTCGGTCAGCGGCACCGTCCGGTAGGCGCGATCCTCCAGCAGCTCGGTCGCCACCCCGCCCAGCCCGAACGAGACCAGGGCACCGAAGGACGGGTCGGCGGTGATCCGGAAGACGGTCGGCACCCCGGTGCGCTCGGGTGAGACCGACTTCTGCACGTACTGCCAGGGACCGGCGACGTCGAACAGGTCCTCGTAGGCATGGCGCACCTGGGCCTCGTTCTGCAGGCCGAGCCGGATCCCGGTCTGGTCGAGCCGGTGCCGCAGGGATTCGTCGAACGACTTGAGCACCACCGGGAATCCGATCTCGTGCGCCGCGGCCACGGCATCGGCCGCCGAGCCGATCGCCCGGAAGTCCTCGATCCGGATGCCGTAGCAGCCCAACAGGGCGACCAGTTCGGCGTCGACCAGCGGGCGGGCCGGGTCGTCGGGCGTGCGCATCGACTCGATCAGCCGGCGCACCCGCGCGGTCGCCGCCTTGCGGTCGAGCCCGGCCAGCTCGGGCAGCGTGCCGGCGGGCCGGCCGAGCCAGGCGCCGTAGCGGACCGCGTAGGACAGGGCCCCGACCGCCCGCTCGAGCGTGCGGTAGGACGGCACCGATCCGCGGGTCGGGTTGCCCCGCTCGTCGTGCACGCTCAGATGCTGGGTCAGCCCGTCCACGGCCAGGAAGGTGCTGACCGCGGGCACCGGGGCGTCCCGCAGCGCCTCCCGCAGGGCCGCCGCGTGGGCGTGGCCCTCGGTGGCCACCGGCGGGACCCAGCCCACGACCAGCGCATCGATGTCGTCGCGGTGGGCCATCTCCCGGACCGCCGCGGCCAGCTCGTCCGCGCCGACCTGGACGCCCAGGTCGATCGGCGAGTCCGCGGCCACGGCCAGCCCGGCCTCCAGGCAGAAGTCGACGGCCAGCACCCCCCGCGCGCTGGAATTGCCGATGATCCCGATCCGGTCGCCGCGCGGCACCGGCTGGGTCGACAGGAGCTGGGCGACGTCGAACGCCGTGGTCAGGCCGGGCGTCCGGATCACCCCGGCCTGCTCGAACAGGGTGGCCACCACGTCGTCGGACAAGGCCGACGAGGTCGCGACCAGGCCGGGCACGATCTGCGAGTGCCGCCCGGACTTCACCGCGATCACCGGCTTGGTGCGGGCCAGCACGCGGGCCAACCGGGCGAACTTGCGCGGGTTGCCGAACGATTCCAGGTACAGCAGCACGACCTCGGTCCGGTCGTCGCCGTGCCAGTACTGCAGCAGGTCGTTGCCGGAGACATCGGCCCGGTTGCCGGCGGAGACGAAGGTGGACAGGCCCATCGACCGGGCCGCGGCGTCGGCCAGGATCGCCACCCCCAGCGCCCCGGACTGGCAGAAGAACCCGATCGAGCCGGCCGGCGGGACCACCGGCGCGAGCGAGGCGTTGACCCGCACCTCGGGATCGGTGTTGATCATCCCGAGGCCGTTCGGGCCGAGCAGCCGCATCCCGGCGCCGCGGACCACCGCGGCCATCCGGCGCTGGGCCTGCGCCCCGTCCAGGCCGGCGTCGCTGAACCCGCCGGTCATCATGACCAGCCCGTGCACCCCCTTGACCCGGCAGGACTCGACGACCTCGGCGACCGTGGCCGTCGGCACGGTCACCACCGCGACGTCGACCGGATCGGGGATGTCGGTGACGGTCGGGTAGGCCCGGACGCCGAGCACCGACCGCGCGTCCGGGTTGACCGGGTAGACCGGACCGGCGAAGTCGCCGCGCAGCAGGTTGGCCAGCACGGCGTGCCCGATCTTGCTGGGGTCGCCGGAGGCGCCGATGACGGCGATCGACCGGGGCGAGACGAGCCGGCGGATCGACCGGGCCTCCGCCCGGTGCTCGCGGGACAGCACGACCGCCCGCGACTTCTCGGTCGGCGCGATGTCGAAGACCAGGTCGATGACCCCGGAGTCGTACTCCCGGTGCACGGTGTAGCCGGCGTCGATGAACACCCGCACCATCTGGGTGTTCTCGCCCAGCACCTCGGCGGTGAACCGGCGGATGCCGCGCTCCTGGGCGGCCACCGCCAGGTGCTCGAGCAGGATCGAGCCCAGGCCCCGGCCCTGCTGCGAGTCCTCCACCAGGAAGGCCACCTCGGCCGCGTCCGGGTCGCCGTGACCGGTGTTGCGATGAGCGGTGCCCGCGGCGATGAGCTCGCCGCCGAGCTCGACGACCAGGCCGATGGCGGTGTCGTGGTCGACGTCGACGAACACCGAGACCTGCGCGGCCGAGACCTGTTTGACCGCGGAGAAGTAGCGAAGGTACAGCGATCGGGCGGACATCCGGCCGTGCATGGCCCGGATCTGCTCCGCGTCGTCCGGGGTGGCCGGCCGCACGTGGGCGACCCCGCCGTCGGCCAGCACGACGTCGGCCTCCCAGTGCTGGGGGTACCCGGGCCCGGCCGGCGGTGGCGGCGCGCCGGGATCGGCCCCGGCCGGATCGGTGAGCACCGGGCCGCCGGCCGGGTCGGCGGGCAGGGATCCGGACGGTGCCGGGCCGGTCGGGGTCGGGCCGGGCGGGGTCGGGACGGTCACGTGGGCGTCAGTCACGAGGATCCCGGGGGTCGAGGCCGTGCAGCGGGAAAACCGCGTCCCGCGTCTGGAGGATCGCCCGGTCGACCGCCATCTCCTGGTGCCCGGTCCACGGCACGTGGGCGACCGGCTCCGGGTGGCCGTCGGACATGTCGATCGGCAGCGGCACGTCGGGCCGGGCCCGCGCGGCCTGGGCGACCCACTCCTGCGGCATCATCGTCGCCGGGTCCAGGTCGAGGTCGGCGACCACGGCCAGCAGGTGCGTCCACGCCCGCGGCACCACCCGGACCGGCGAGTAGCCGCCGCCGCCCAGGGCGAGCCAGCGGCCGCCGGCCACCTCGCGGGCCAGCTCGCGCAGCGCCAGGTAGGTGGTCCGCTGGCCGTCGACGGTCAGCATCAGGTCGGCCAGCGGGTCCTCGCGGTGGGCGTCGGCGCCCTGCTGGGTGACCAGGACGTCCGGCCGGAACGCGCGCAGCACGCCCGGCACCACGGCGTGGAACGCCCGCAGCCAGGCGGCGTCCCCGGTGCCGGCGGGCAGCGCGACGTTGACCGCCGTGCCCTGGGCCGGCCCGACGCCGATCTCGGTCGCCCACCCGGTCCCCGGGAACAGGGTCAGCGGCGACTCGTGCAGGGAGACGGTGAGCACCCGCGGATCGTCGTAGAACGCCGCCTGCACCCCGTCGCCGTGGTGGGCGTCGACGTCGACGTAGGCCACCCGCGGCACCCCCTCGCGCAGCAGGGCCCGGATGGCCAGGGCCGCGTCGTTGTAGACGCAGAAGCCCGAGGCGTGGTCGGGCATCGCGTGGTGCAGCCCGCCGCAGAAGTTGACCGCCCGGTCGACCTCGCCGCGGGCGATGGCCCGGGCCGCCTCGACCGACCCGCCGGCGATGAGGGCGGCGTTCTCGTGCATGCCCGGGAAGACCGGATTGTCGTCGGTGCCCAGGCCGTGCCCGACGGCCATCGGCACCGGACCGGACGCGGCGCGGACGGCCGCGATGTAGCCGGGGGTGTGCACCCAGCCCAGGGTCGCCTCGTCGGCCGCCTCCGGGACGAGCACGTCGTAGGCGTCACGGACCTTGAGCTCGGTGGCCAGCGCCCAGGTCAGATCCCAGCGCAGGGGATGCAGCGGGTGATCGCCGCCGAGGTCGTAGCCGAGCATTCGTCGATCCCAGACCACCAGCGGCGCCGCCATCGAACCAGGCTAGTTGGCCGAGTTGCGAGGCCACAATCGAGCACCGGAGGGGTGCCCTGAAGGCGATCCGGCGACGAAGGCGCCGGATTGTTCAGGGCACCCCTCACCCGGGCGACCGGCGCGGTCGCGGCCCGCCGCGGTGGGCCTGCTCACGGGGCCGACCGGACCTTCGGCCCCGGACGGTGCCCCGTCCCCGGTCAGCCGGTGGCGACCGGCCGGCCCACCGCACACCACTGCGAGTAGGACCCTGGGTAGAGCGCCGCCCGCCGGCCGGCCCGCTCGGCGGCCAGCACCAGCTGGCAGGCGGTGATGCCGGACCCGCACGAGGCGACCACCGCGACCCCGGCGCCGGCGCCGGCCGCGTCCAGCCGTTCGGCGATCTCGGTCGGCGACCGGTAGGTGCCGTCGGCGTGCATCAGCTCGGTCCCGGGCAGGTTGACCGCGCCGGGGATGTGGCCGGCGACCGGATCGAGCGGCTCGACCTCGCCCCGGTACCGGGCGGCGGCGCGCAGGTCCAGCAGCACCGCGCCGGCCGCGCCCGCGGCCGCCGCGGCCCCGTCGGCGTCGACGACCGGCAGGCCGCCGGGAACGACGGTGATCGAGCCGGCGGCGACCGGGTCGGCCGGTCCCGAGCCGGTCGGGCGGGCCGGGTCGGCCAGCCACGCCGGCAGGCCACCGTCCAGGACCCGCACGTCGGACAGCCCGGCCCACCGCAGCAGCCACCAGGCCCGGGCGGCGGCGAGCCCCGGGCCGCCGTCGTAGACCACCACGGCATCGCCGTCGGCCAGGCCCCGCGCCCGCCGCGGCCGCCAGGTCGCGGTCCAGGTCCAGGAACCGGGCGCCGGGCAGCCGGGCGGCCTGGTACCCGGCCGGGTCGCTGCCGCCGGCCAGCGTCCACCGGACGTCGAGCAGGACCGGCGGGGACCCGCCGGCGAGCCGGGCGGCGAGTTCGTCGGCGGCGATCAACGGGGACGGCGGGGAGTCGTTCATCGCCGACTATTGTGAAGCCTCGACGGAAAGAGGGTGCGCGCGCCCGGGCGGGCGTGCCCCGAGTGCCCACCGCACGGACCCGGCCCGCCTCCGACCCCGGCTTCCCGTCGTCCCACCGAAGTAGGATCGCGAGCGCCAAGAAGGGGACTCCGAGCGTGAACGACCTGATCGACACGACCGAGATGTACTTACGGACCGTCTTCGAACTGGAAGAAGAGGGCATCGTCCCGCTGCGCGCCCGGATCGCCGAACGGCTCAACCAGAGCGGCCCCACGGTCAGTCAGACGGTCGCCCGGATGCAGCGCGACGGCCTGCTCGTCGTCTCCGACGACCGGCACCTGGAGCTGACCGATCTCGGGCGCGAGCGCGCGACCGCGGTGATGCGCAAGCACCGGCTCGCCGAGCGGCTGCTGCTGGACGTGATCGGCCTGGACTGGCAGGACGTCCACGTCGAGGCCTGCCGGTGGGAGCACGTGATGAGCGAGCAGGTCGAGCAGCGGCTGGTCGCGCTGCTCGGGCATCCGCGGACTTCCCCCTACGGCAACCCCATCCCCGGCCTGGACCACCTGGGTGAGTCGGCGAGCCCGGTCACCGAGACCCATCGGGACCTGATCGGCGCCGACGTGGCCGCCGGGCGCGGCGGCCGGTACGAGGTCCGGCGGATCATCGAGATCGTGCAGAACCAGCCCACCGTGATGGACCGGCTGCACCGGGGCGGCATCGTGCCGGGCGCGGTCCTCGAGTTCACCGTCCGGGGCGATGCGATGGTCGCCGTCGACGGGCCGCTGTCCACCGAGTTGTCCCCCGACATCGCGCACGGCATCCACGTCCGCCCGGCGGCCTGACCCCGCCGGCCGACCCGCCACATCCACCGCGCCGGGCGTCCGGTCGCCACGAGCCGATCGGGGGCGCCGGTGGACCTGCCGCTGAGCGTGCTGGTGATGTTCCCGCTGCTGGCGGCGGCCGCCCCGATCCTGGCCGCGGTCGCCGGCCGCGTCGTGCGGATCCCGCTGGTGGTGTTCGAGATCGTGCTCGGCATCGTCTTCGGCCCCGCGGTGCTCGGCTGGGTCGCCCCCACCGACGCCACCGAGAAGCTGTCCAACCTCGGGCTGTGCATGCTGTTCTTCCTGGCCGGGAACGAGATCGATTTCCGCCGGATCCGCGGCCGGCCGCTCACCTCGTCGATCCTCGGCTGGCTGTTCGCGCTGGTCGTCGGGGTGGGGGCGGCGTGGGCCCTCGCTCCGACCCCGACCGCCGGCATCTTCGTCGGCATCGCCCTGACCAGCACCGCCCTGGGCACGCTCATGCCGATCCTGCGGGACGCCGGCGAGCTGCGCACCCCCTTCGGCGCCGCGATCATCGCCATCGGAGCGGTCGGCGAGTTCGGCCCGCTGATCGCCATCTCGCTGTTCCTGTCCGGCCGGCAGCCGGGCGTGGCCACGGTCGTGCTGCTGGCGTTCGTGGTGATCACCGCCGTCGCCATCGGACTGGCCGGCCGCGGCACCCACTCCCGGCTCACCTCGCTGGTCACCGCGACGCTGCACACCAGCGGGCAGTTCGCCGTTCGCCTGGTGCTGTGCCTGCTGCTGCTGCTGGTGGCGCTGAGCCTGCTGCTGGGCCTGGACATGCTGCTGGGCGCATTCGCGGCCGGGGTGATCGCCAAGCTGCTGCTGTCCGGGGCGTCGCCCCGGGACAAGGAGGCGATCGAGGGCAAGCTGGAGGCAGTGGGGTTCGGGTTCCTGGTGCCGATCTTCTTCATCAGCACCGGGCTGACGTTCGACCTCGACGCGCTGCTCGACCAGCCGCTGACGCTGCTGCTGCTGCCGGTGTTCCTGCTGTTGCTGCTGGCCGTGCGGGGCACCTCGACCCTGTTCACCACCCGCGGGTTGCCCCGGGCGGACCGGCGGGCGGCCATGTTGCTGGGCGCCACCGGGCTGCCGATCGTCGTGGCCGTCACCGACATCGGGGTGAAGTCCGGCGACCTGCCGGCCGGGACGGCGGCCGCCCTGGTCGGCGCCGGCATGCTGTCGGTGCTGCTCTACCCGCTGCTCGGGCTCGCCCTGCACCGCCGGGCCCCCGGTGGCGGCGTCAAGCCGGCCGACCGGGACGTCCCGGAGATCGCCGAGGAAGGATGATGTCGGTCCGTACGCTGGTGCGGTGAGCGTCGTTTCCCCCGCCGATGCCGGCGTCCGCATCCCCGAGACCCCGCGCTCCGCGGCGGTCAGCGCCCCGCTGATGTCGGCCGACGCCGCGGCGCAGGCCCTCGCCGGCCGACGGCTGATCGTGCTGACCGGGGCCGGCCTGTCCACCGACTCGGGCATCCCCGACTACCGCGGGCCCGACTCGCCGCCCCGCTCCCCCATGACCTACGACGAGTTCCTGTCCGGCCCGGTCGCCCGCCAGCGGTACTGGGCGCGCAGCCACATCGGGTGGCAGCGGCTCGGTTCGGCCCGGCCCAACGACGGGCACCGGGCGCTGGCCGCGCTGGAGTCGACCGGCCCGGTGCGCGCCCTGGTCACCCAGAACGTCGACGGGCTGCACCGGGCGGCCGGCAGCCGGGCGGTGATCGACCTGCACGGCCGGATCGACCAGGTGATCTGCCTGCAGTGCGGGGACGTCACCGGCCGGCTCGAGCTGCACCACCGGCTGGACGAGGCCAACCCGGACTTCGCCGCGCACGCGGACGTCCGGACCGCCCCCGACGGGGACGTGGAACTGGACGACACCTCCGGCTTCCGGCTCGTCCCGTGCCTGCGCTGCGGCGGGATCCTCAAGCCCGACGTGGTGTTCTTCGGTGAGAACGTGCCCCGGGCCCGGGTCGATCAGGTCTACTCGGCCATGGCCGGCGGCGAGGCCCTGCTGGTCGCCGGGTCGTCGTTGACGGTGATGTCCGGCCTGCGGTTCGTCCGGCACGCCGCCAAGCTCGGCTGGCCGATCGTCATCGTCAACCGCGGCATCACCCGCGGCGATCCGCTGGCGCTGGGCCGGGTCGACGCCGGTTGCACCGAGACGCTGACCGCGCTGGCCCGGCGCTGGGGGCACTGATCCCACGCATCTGATGCGCAGTCCGGTATCATCAGATGCGTGCGAACCACCATCGATCTCGACCCGCTGGTGCTGGCTGCGCTGAAGGCACGGCAGCAGCGAGAGGGCAAGACTTTGGGAGTGCTGGTGTCCGAATTGCTGAGCAAGGCGCTGGCCGAGGAGGAACCCAGGCCGGAGATCGACTTCCACTGGCCGGCCAAGGCCATGGGCGCCCTGATCGACATCAACGACAAGGAAGCCTTGTGGGCAGTCCTTGACGAGCCGATGACCCGGAATGATGTCCGCGACCGTTGACGTCACTGTGCTCCTGCACGCTTCGGATGCGGAGACCGCCGAGCACGCCGCCGCGCAAAGACTGCTGGCGCAGCTCGTTCGAGGCCCGGCTCTCACCACCCTTTTCTGGCCGGTGCTGCTTTCGTACCTCAGGATCGCCACCAACCCTCGCGTCTACGCCCGACCGCTGGCCCCGTCGGACGTGATCGGAGTGATCGACCGGTTGCTCGCCGTTCCGTCAGTCCGGGTCATCGGCGAGGACTCGGGCATGTGGGCCGCCTACAAGCACCTGGATGTCGGTCAGCCGATCCGCGGCGACCTTGTTCCCGATGCCGTGATCGCCGCACTCATGCTCAGCAACGGCGTGTCCACCATTTACACCCGAGACCGTGGCTTCCGGCGGTTCGACGGGATCAAAGTGATCGACCCGTTCGCCTGATTCATGACCGGAAGGAAAGTGCGGCGGGCCGCACTTTCCTTCCGGCCCGTCGCCGATCAGACCTTGCGCACGGCGACCGCGAGCTTGGCGTTGACGCCGGTGCCCACGACCAGGTCGGCGGTGCCGGTCCACCCGGTGGGCAGCTGCGTCGACACGGCGGGGTCACCCACGGCCAGCACCTGCTCGGCCAGCCAGCCCCAGCGACCGAGCACGGCGGCCCGGGCCACCTCGTCGTCGCCGGCCACCGCCAGCTCGATCCGGTCGGAGACGTCCAGACCGGCGCTCTTGCGCAGGTCCTGCACGCCCCGGGCGACGTCCCGGACCAGGCCGTCGGCGATCAGATCGTCGTCCAGCGCGGTGTCCAGGGCGACGAAGCCGCCCGACGCCAGCAGCCCGACAGCGTCGGACGACGTCCCGGCCGCGGAGAGTTCGAGGGTGAACTCGCCATCGGCCAGCACGATGTCGCCACAGGTGACGGTGCCGTCGTCGGCCACCGACCAGTCGCCGGCCTTGGCCGCCTTGATCACCTGCTGCACCTGCCGGCCCAGCCGGGGTCCGGCCGCGCGGGCGTTGACGGTGAGCCGGCGGGTGACCCGCTCGTCGTGCTCGGCCAGCTCGGTGACGTCCACTGCGCGCACGTTCACCTCGTCGGCCAGCAAGGCCGTGAACGGCGCCAGCGCGGCGGCGTCCCGAACGGCGACCGTCATCGCGGCCAGCGGCTGCCGGACCCGCAGCTTGCCGGCCTTGCGGACCGACAACGCGACCGACGCGACCTCCCGGACCTCGTCCATCGCCGTCACCAGGTCGGCGTCCAGCGGCAGCTCGTCGGCCGCCGGCCAGTCGGTCAGGTGCACCGACCGTGACCCGGTGAGCCCGCGGTGGATGACCTCGGTGGTCAACGGCAGCAGCGGGGCGGCCACCCGGCACAGCGCCTCGAGCACCGTGTGCAGGGTGTCGATGGCCGCCCGGTCACCCTCCCAGAAGCGCTGCCGGGAGCGGCGGATGTACCAGTTGGTCAACCCGTCCAGGTACACCCGGACCGCCTGGCAGGCACCGGCCAGGTCGTAGGCGTCCATCGCGGCGGTGACGTCGGCGACCAGCTCGGCCGTCTTGGCCAGGATGTACCGGTCCAGCACGTCGGTCGAGTCGGTCCTGATCGACCCGGCGACTCCCCCCGCATTGGCGTACAGCGACAGGAACGACCAGGCGTTCCACAGCGGGAGCACGGCCTGCCGGACGCTGTCCCGGATCCCCTGTTCGGTGACGACCAGGTCGGCGCCGCGCAGGATCGGCGAGGCCCTCAGGAACCAGCGCATCGCGTCCGAGCCGTCCCGCTCGAACACCTGCCCCACGTCGGGGTAATTGCGGCGGGACTTGCTCATCTTCTGCCCGTCGTCACCGAGCACGATCCCGTGCGCCATGCAGGTCACGAACGCCGGCCGGTCGAACAGGGCGGTGGCCAGCACGTGCAGCGTGTAGAACCAGCCGCGGGTCTGCCCGTTGTACTCGACGATGAAGTCACCCGGGTAGTGGTGCTCGAACCAGTCCCGGTTCTCGAACGGGTAGTGCACCTGGGCGTAGGGCATCGAGCCGGACTCGAACCAGCAGTCCAGCACCTCGGGCACCCGGCGCATGGTGGAGCGGCCGGTCGGGTCGTCCGGATTGGGCCGGGTGAGCTCGTCGATCATCGGGCGGTGCAGGTCCGTCGGACGGACGCCGAAGTCGCGTTCGAGGTCGTCCAGCGACCCGTAGACGTCGACCCGCGGGTAGGCCGGGTCGTCCGAGGTCCAGACCGGGATCGGCGAGCCCCAGAAGCGGTTGCGGGAGATCGACCAGTCGCGGGCGCCCTCCAGCCACTTGCCGAACTGGCCGTCCTTGATGTGCCCGGGCACCCAGGTGATCTGCTGGTTGAGCTCGACCATGCGGTCGCGGAACCGGGTGACGGCCACGAACCAGGACGAGACGGCCCGCTGGATCAGCGGGGTGTCGCACCGCCAGCAGTGCGGGTACGGGTGCTCGTAGCTGTCGCGGCGCACCAGCAGGCCGGCCGCCTTCAGGTCGGCCATGATCGGGATGTTGGCGTCGAAGACTCCGAATCCCTCGTACGGCGGCACCTGCGCGGTGAACCGGCCCTGCGCGTCGACCGGGTTGACCACCTCGATGCCGGCCGCGTCGGTGACCGCCTTGTCCTCCTCACCGAAGGCCGGCGCGATGTGCACGACGCCGGTGCCGTCCTCGGTGGTGACGTACTCGGCGGTCAGCACCTGGTGGGCATTGTCCCGGCCCAGGAAGAAGCTGAACGGCGGAGTGTAGGGCGTTCCGATCAGCTGCGAGCCGGTGTACGTCGCGAGCACCGCCGGGTCCTCCCCCAGCTCCTTGGCGTACGCCCCGAGCCGCGCCTGCGCCAGCAGGTACCGGCCGGCGAACGGGCCGGCGGACTCGACGACGACGTACTCGATGTCCGGCCCGACCGCGGCGGCCAGGTTCGACGGCAGGGTCCACGGCGTGGTCGTCCAGATGAGCGCGTTCACCCCGTCCAACGCCGGGTCGTCCGACCGCAGCCGCAACGACACGGTGACCGCCGGGTCCTGCCGGCTCCGGTAGGTGTCGTCCATCTTGGTCTCGGTGGCCGACAGCGGCGTCTCGCAGCGGAAGCAGTACCAGAGCACCCGGTAGCCCTCGTAGATCAGGCCCTTGTCCCACAACGTCTTGAAGGCCCACATGACGGATTCCATGTAGTCCAGGTCGAGGGTCTTGTAGTCGTTGGCGAAGTCGACCCAGCGGGCCTGCCGGGTGACGTACTCCTCCCACTCGTGGGTGTACCGGAGCACCGACTCGCGGCAGGCGTCGTTGAACGCCTCGATGCCCATGCCGACGATCTCGGACTTGTGCTTGATGCCCAGCTGCCGTTCGGCCTCGACCTCGGCCGGCAGGCCGTGGGTGTCCCAGCCGAAGCGCCGCTCCACCCGGCGCCCGCGCATGGTGTGGTAGCGCGGGACGCTGTCCTTGACGTAGCCGGTCAGCAGGTGGCCGTAGTGCGGCAGGCCATTGGCGAACGGCGGCCCGTCGTAGAAGACGTACTCGTTGCCGCCGTTCTCACCGGCGGCCCGGTTGTCGATCGAGGCCTGGAAGGTGCCGTCCTTGGCCCAGTAGGCCAGGACCTCGCGCTCGAGGGCCGGGAAGTCCGGGTGCGTGGCGACCGTCCCGGCGCCCGCCCGCGGGTAGGGGGTCGACTCGGTGGCGGCACCGGCCGCGGTCTGGTTCATGCTCGGGTACTCCTCGTCGCTGCAGGTCGTCACTCACTGCAGGGACGAGGCGCGACCGGTGCCGGTCGTGTCCCGCGGTACCACCCCGCTTGCCCGGTTCCGGTGCCTGGGCACCGGGCCGGACCGCTCGTTCGCCGGCTGTGTCGGGCCGGACCCGTTCGGGTCTAGTAAGAGCCCGCCCCCCGATCCACGGCGGGCGGGACTCCGTTCTTCCGAATGGCTCGCCGGTGATGGCCGGGTCGTCGCCGTGGTGCTGCACTTCTCCTGGATCCAGCCTAACGGCTGCCGTCCAGCTGATATTCCGTCGGTCAGTCGCCCGGGCCGGAGGTGACTGCCACCGGCTTCTGCTCGCGGGACCCGCCGTCGTCGAGCTGGGCCAACTGCTCGCTGATCCAGCTCTTGAGCCGGCCGCGGTATTCCTTCTCGTACCCGCGCAGGTCCTCGATCTTCTTCTCCAGGCTGACCCGGTCGGTGGTCAGCTTGCCGATCGTCTCGTCGTACCGGGTCTTGGCCTCGAGGTCGAGGGACTCGGCCTTGGCCTGGCTCTCCCGCTCGGTGGCCTCGGCCCGGGCGCTGGCGTCGGACAGCAGTGCCTCGGCCTGGCTCTTGGCGTCGGAGACGGTCCGCTCGGCCTGCTCGGTCGCCTCGAGGGTGACCCGGTCGGCCTCCGCCCGGGCCTCGCCGGTCAGCTTGTCCGCCGTCTCCTGGGCCAGGCCGAGCAACCGGGCGGCCGCGGTGTGGGCCTCGCCGGTGGTCATCGGCGCGGCCTGCGCGGCCGGCTTGGTCAGCGGGACGGTCTGGCCGCCACCGGCCTGGTCGGACTTGGTCTTGAGCTCCGCGTTCTCCTCGATGAGGCGGGCCAGCTCGGCCTCCACCACGTCCAGGAAGGCGTCGACCTCGTCCTCGTCGTAGCCGCGCTTGCCGATCGACGGTTTCTTGAACGCAACGTTGTGCACATCGGCTGGGGTCAGCGGCATGACTTGCTCCTCGGTGGCTCTACTCAGACTCTCCGCACAGCGCTCGCCGTGATCGTCTCGGGAAAGAATAGTCGGACCGGCGGTGGACCTGGGGGGTTGGAAGTTGTCGATACGACGACCTACCCGCCGACCGGCCCGGGCCGCCGGACGGTCAGAGGGCGTTGACGGCCAGCCGCCAGACGACCTCCATCAGGATGTACACGATGATGAGCAGCACGATGATGCTCAGGTCGAAGCCCATCCCGCCCAGCCGGACCGTCGGAATGATCTTGCGGAACAGCTTCACCGGCGGGTCGGTGGTGACGTACAACACCTCCATCGCCACGGCCGGCGCACCGGCCGGCCGCCAGGTCTTGGCGAAGACGCGGACGAACTCGATGACGATCCGGCCCAGCAGCGCCAGCCGGAAGAACCAGAGAAGCAGCCAGACGACCTGCCAGAGGAGGGACACCCCT